>JASFNY010000016.1:0-14435 GCA_050116795.1 Thiohalophilus sp. | reverse complement strand
GTGAGAAGTAAACGTTGTACATCTGGCCACAGGAGCTACAGGTACGCCGCCCTGTCAGGCGCTTGAGGAGGACGCTCATATCGACATCGATCATCAGGCTTACCTGCAACGGCTTGCCCATATCGTCAAGCAATTTGTCGAGGGATTCCGCCTGGGGAATATTGCGCGGGAATCCGTCCAGGATAAAACCTTTACTGGTATCCGGGCGAGAAAGCCGTTCGCGAATCATACCGAGCACGATATCGTCGGAAACCAGTTGCCCGGCGTCCATTGCCGCCTTCGCCTGCATACCCAGGGGGGTACCTTTGGACACGGCTTCACGCAACAGATCCCCGGTTGAAATCTGCGGTATTCCGTATTTTTCTACCAGCAGTTTAGCCTGGGTGCCTTTTCCGCCACCCGGCGCACCAATCAATACGATTCTCATTGTTATTCACACTCCTAAGGCTGTACTTGTTGAATCAGGTTCGCGAATGAAATTCTTGTCATAGACAGACAAAAGTCTGTGAGCGCATGTTGCCTAAACCTAATCGCTGATATTGTTCAAGTCAATGTGAATACTCCGCATTTTTGTACACAACACTGACTTAGCTCAGTAATGGTGCAATCACCAGACTAACTATTGCCAACACATTAATCAGAATATTCATCGACGGACCGGAAGTGTCCTTGAAAGGATCGCCGACTGTATCCCCCACAATGGCCGCCTTGTGGTTCTCTGAACCCTTGCCGCCCAGTTCGCCGCCTTCAATATACTTTTTGGCGTTGTCCCATGCGCCGCCGGCATTGGACATCATCAATGCCAGTAATACGCCGGTGACCAGGGCTCCACCCAGCATTCCACCCAGTGCTTCGGGACCGATCAAAAAGCCAACAACCGGCGGGGCAGCCACCGCCAGACCACCGGGCAACAGCATCTTACGCAGGGCTGCGTCTGTTGCTATGGTGATGCAGCGTTCCGTATCCGGCTTGGCCCGTCCCTCCATCAGGCCATCTATTTCTTTGAACTGACGGCGAATTTCGCGAATCATGCTATAGGCCGCATCACCAACCGCGGTCATGGTCATCGATGTCACCAGAAACGGAAAAATACCCCCGATCAGCAAGCCTACCAGCACTTTCGGATCAGCCAGCTGCAGGTTGAAATCGGGCCGGTTGACATCCACGGTCTGAATATACGCCGTGATCAAGGTCAGTGCCGCCAGTGCTGCAGCACCGATCGCAAAACCCTTGCCAATGGCCGCTGTGGTATTCCCGACCCGATCCAGATCATCGGTGATCTTGCGTGTTTCCTCGCCCAGTTCCGCCATCTCGGCAATACCGCCGGCATTATCGGCAACCGGACCATACGCATCGATGGCCATGGTCATGCCGACAGTCGCCAGCATGCCTACTGCGGCGATGCCGACACCATAGAGTCCGACCCAGTGACTGGCGAGAAAAATGATTACCGCAATCCCCAGCACCGGGGGCACCACCGAACGAAAACCGGTTGCCAAACCGGTGATAATCACCGTCGCGGCTCCGGTCTGCGAGGATTCAGCCAGATGCCGCACAGGTTTGCCAGCGGTGTAATACTCGGTTGACAGGCCAATCAACATGCCTCCGGCAGCACCCAGCAGCACGCAGTACCACACCTCGATATTCACCTCGAGCCAGGAGATTACCAGCCAGGAACCGAGCATGAACAGGATCGTGGTTCCGATCAGTGAATAGCGGATGGCCTGCTGGGCTCCCCGGTTCTGATACAGGCGCATACCCAGCACTCCGAGCAAAACGCAGACAAACCCGATGCTACTCAGGGCCAAAGGCAGGAACATCAGGTTTGCCTGGCTGCCAAGCACCACCATGTCCGCTTCGGACAAGACGGCGGCCAGGGCCAGTGTCGCGATCATCGCCCCACAATAGGATTCGAAAATATCCGAACCCATTCCTGCCACGTCACCCACATTATCTCCGACGTTATCGGCGATGACTCCGGGATTACGGGGATCGTCTTCGGGTATCCCGGCCTCGAATTTACCCACCAGGTCGGCTCCCACATCCGCCGACTTGGTATAGATACCGCCACCGACACGTGAGAACAGGGCCACCGATGAGGCGCCCATACCGAAACCGTGAATCACGTGGGAACTCTCGGGATCTCCGCCATAGAAATAGAACAGCGCACCCAGCCCGAGCAGGCCAAGCGCTGCAACGGTGAGTCCCATAACCGCACCGCCGGAAAATGCCACCGACAGGGCGCGACCGGCTCCAATCGTGTTGGCAGCGTGAGTAGTGCGAACATTGGCATAGGTCGCGGCCTGCATACCAATATACCCGGCCGCGGCCGAACAAATTGCACCGACCACAAACGATATGGTGGTTCCCGACCCCAGATAAAAATACAGGAGTATGGCGACAACCAGCGAAAACAGGGACAGCTGCAGATATTCGCGACGCAGAAAGACCATGGCGCCGCGATGAATCTGCTCGGCGATTTCCAGCAGTTTGCTGTCTCCCGCCGGATAACGTCTGATCCGATAAAACACGAACAGGGCGGCCGCCAGGCCAAATAACCCGATGAGTGGTGGAACCAGAGTGAACGACATATCTCCTCCCTCTATATCTTGTTATTGATCGATTATTACGGGTACGGCGATACGACATTCACCACATTACCCAAAGGGCCTCGTGCTGGCAATCACCGGCGTTTCTGTTTTTGTGCCGGACTGGTAGAATACTCGCCCTTATCCACCCAATCGGCCCGCCGATTCCCCGGCATGCGGGTGGACAGCGCTACTGAGACACTATCGAGGCTTGAGCAATGAATCTGGACAGAGTCGGATCCGGCAAGGACATCCCTAACGACATCAATGTCATTATCGAAATTCCGGCGCACAGCGATCCGGTCAAATACGAGGTGGACAAAGACACCGGTGCCATGTTCGTGGACCGTTTCATGAATACCGCCATGCATTATCCGTGTAACTACGGTTATATCCCCCATACCCTGTCCGAGGACGGCGACCCGGTCGACGTGCTGGTGGTCACTCCCATGCCGCTGATCAGCGGCTCGGTGGTTCGCTGCCGATCCATCGGCATGCTCAAAATGACCGACGAGGCAGGCCCTGATGCCAAACTGCTGGCCGTGCCGGTCAGCAAACTGTGCAAGCTTTATGATGACGTCGATTCGCCGGAAGGCATATCAAAACAACTACTGGATCAGATCTCCCATTTCTTTGAGCATTACAAGGATCTCGAGGAAGGCAAGTGGGTCAAGATCGATGGCTGGACCGACAAGCAAGCTGCACATCAAGAGATTCTGGATTCCATCGAGCGTTACAACAACGCGCCAGAGAAGCCCTGCTTCTAAGCAGTATGAAAATCTGCATCATCTCCGACAGTCACGATAATCGTTATCTGATGAAAGCTGCCGTGGAAGAGGCACACCAACTGGGTGCCGAGGCGGTACTGCATTGTGGCGACGTGGTCGCCCCCACCACCCTGCGGGTTCTCAATCCCATCGGCCTGCCGGTACACGTCATTCACGGTAACAATACAGGCGACACCTATTCCATGGCCCGCTTGTCACATGACCCGGAGAATCTGATTCATTACCACGGTCAGGACGCCGGTATCGAACTGACTGGCCGCAAAATCTTTATGGTCCACTATCCCCATTACGCCCGGGCCATGGCCACCACCGGCGAGTGGGATATGGTTTGCTGCGGACATGACCATAAAGCACTGATCGAATCGATCGACAACATTCGAAACAGCCAGACGCTGTATATCAATCCGGGTACGGTCGGCGGCATTGGCGCTGAACCAACCTATGCCATGGGTGATCTGGAGACAATGAAGTTTGAGATTCGGCCCGTACCGGTAGAGGAACACCTTCAGATCAATAAAGTCTCGGTGACTCCGCACAGCTAAGCCAGGCAGGACGTCCGGCTTCAATAACCAGCAGTATTCTTATCGACCCAGCGCTCCCCTTTGCCGGTCAGTTCCTTTTTCCAGAACGGCGCCCGGGACTTGAGTTCTTCCATCAGATATCGGCTCGCTTCGAATGCGTCCTTGCGATGTGAGGACCAGACCGCCACCAGTACGATCGGGTCATCGGGCTCGACCCTTCCGACACGGTGGATAATCAGGCTGTCGAGTAAATCCCAGCGTTTGGCTGCCTGTTCGCTGATCGATTGCAGGTATTTTTCGGTCATACCCGGGTAATGCTCCAGCTCCATGGACGTGACCGCCTGGCCTTCGTTCTGATCCCGCATAGTTCCGACAAAAACCGCCGTGGCACCGTAACGGCCAGCAGCCTGCATGTTTTGCTGGTAGGCCAGCAACTCGGCATAGGGTTCGAAGACCTGCGGTCGAATTTCGCAGTGCATGTCAGCCCCCGGTCACCGGTGGAAAGAACGCTACCTCATCACCGTCCTGTACCGGTGTGTCGGCCGAGACATATTCCATATTGAGTGCCATCAGGATATTGGCGGGTAACTCGGCATTATCGGTGGCCTGTGACCAGACCTCGGCCACGCTCAAGGGTGTCTTTACCGCAAGGCTGGTAGCGGAGCGGCCAAGTTTCTCTCGCAGACTGGCAAAGAATTTAACTTCTACGGTCATCAATCATGCCCCGAATCATGTGCGGGATTGCCCTGACAGGGCGTGCAGCCTATCATGGATTTTTGCACGCGCCAAAATGGATATAAACCACTATTTATGAGCAAACTGACCCATTTCAATCAGGATGGCGAAGCCCACATGGTCGATGTCGGCGAAAAATCGGCAAGTCACCGCGTGGCGGTCGCCGGCGGCACAATCACCATGCAGCCGGCCACCTTGAAACTGATTCTCGAGGGCGGGCATAAAAAAGGCGATGTGCTGGGTATTGCCAGGGTCGCCGGAATCATGGCCTCCAAACGGACAGCCGATCTGGTACCGCTGTGCCATCCTTTGATGCTGACGCATGTCGAGATTGAGCTGACCCCGGACGAGGAAAATTCCTGCATCCACTGCCTTACGACGGTGGAGACCCGCGGCCAGACCGGCGTGGAGATGGAAGCCCTGACTGCTACCCAGGTTGCCCTGCTCACTATCTATGATATGTGCAAAGCGGTCGATCGCGGCATGGAAATGACGCAGATTCGACTGCTGGAGAAAAAAGGGGGTAAATCAGGGCATTGGCAGCGCGATTCGGCGTGAGCTCGACCGATTTTCACTATCTTTAGGGATTTCCCTACCACATTTACAGAAAAACGACTTAAATCACATAATCATCTGCCGACAATTTAGTAACCCCCACTAATAATAAAATCAGGATTTGATTATGAGTAAGTGCTTATTTTCCAAATTACTGCTTACCGGCTTGTTCTCACTGGGTCTTGCGGTCACATCACCGGCACAGGCTGACAATTCAGACTGGCTTCAGGTCAAGCGATTCAAGGAGGTCATGAGTCAGGCCGAGCAGGGCAAGGTCCAGGCCATGTATGAGGTAGGTCGCAAGTATGAACGTGGTCGGGGTACAGAACGCAACATGCAAAAAGCCGCAGAGTGGTACACCAGGGCTGCGGAAGCCAATTATGCTCCCGCCAAAGCCCGTCTGGGTGTCCTCTATGTCGAGGGTAACGGTGTAAAACGCGATATGAAAACTGCAGTAAACCTGTTGACCGAGGCCGCCAACGAAAACATCCCCAGCGCCCAGTATCAGCTTGGCAGTATGTATGAAGTGGGTAACGGAGTTGACCAGGATCTCGATCGCGCGATCAGCTGGTATCGCAAGGCTGATCAGAACGGCTATTACCGGGCCGGCGACAAGGTCAAGGAGCTTGCGGCGGAACTCAACAATTCTCCTGCACCGTCAGCTGCGCCGCAACGCGCTGCTTCGGCACCCGCACCAGCGGATAAACCAGCCGCCACATCCGCGCCTTCAGCTTCCCGTGGCGTATCGACCGTGGCCGCGGTGATGGAAGGAAACTGGCAGCGTCGGGGGAAACCGGCCGGTTATCTGCCTTCCGCCATCAGCCAGTGCCGACCACAGAACGGGGTTATCAAATGCATCTCCACTGCCCAAGAACGCAGTACCGGTACCGAAACCATCACCTATAACACCGAAGCGACGCTGACGAATTTCAACGGCAATCAATTCGATATTAACTACAGCAATAACGTCCTGGAAGTTGAAAAAGAAAAAGATGCGGCCGCCCCGGGGTTCGATGAGGATAATGCCGAGAGCTCCGGAACCAGCCGGATTGCTTCTGGCAAGACGAGCACAACCCATAAACTGGAATGCACACTGGTCAATCCGCAAAGCATTGAATGCACCAAAGACCAGTTCCGTAAGGTACAGTTCAACAACCTGTAAGTATTCTGGCTGGTACGGTGCGGGGCACGCTAAAATAAAAGAATGACAAAATCGCCGATTGCCCCGCCCCGTTCGGAAGAAGTCCTGCTACGACGTACCAGGGAAATTGCCGGCCTTTGCCTGGCTGAACTGGCCCGAAATCTGGATGAACCAGTACCGGCAGACCAGCGTTATGCCAAAGGGTGGATAGGCCAGTTGCTGGAACGCGCGCTGGGCGCCAGCGCAGCATCTCTTCCCGAACCTGATTTTCAGCATCTTGGAGTGGAACTCAAAACCCTGCCCCTCAATGCCAATGGCCAGCCGCGTGAATCAACCTACGTATGTACGGTCCCCATGACTGATACTCACAATTTGAGTTGGGAACGGTCCTGGCTGCGGTTGAAACTGAAACGCGTATTGTGGGTGCCAATCGAAGCCGATCCGCAACGTCCCCTGTCACAGCGACGAATCGGGACTGCCCTGCTGTGGTCGCCCACGGTTGAAGAAGAAAATTCCCTGCGTCAGGACTGGGAAGAGTTGATGGAGCTGATCTGCCTGGGACGCTGGGATGAGCTGTCTGCCCGGCATGGTCATTATCTGCAGATCCGGCCAAAAGCCGCCCACTCACGCATACTCACGGAAAGCCATGACAGCGAGGGACAACCCTGCCAGGTTCTGCCGCGTGGCTTTTATCTACGCACCAACTTCACACGTCGCATACTGCAAAAACATTACGCAATCTGAATCAATCCAGGCATTTTTATATAATGCTCCCTGTCAGGCGCCGGAAGGAAACAGATTAAATTCGCGGATCTGGCTGGTTTGCTGCAATGTTTCCGACAACTAATGAAAATTCTCAGGGTTGAGGGTAAACATTGTCAGTTTGTATTCACCCATACCATCTTTCTCATACATGTGATAGCTCAGATTGGAACAAGTGATCTTGTGATCTTTGAGAATTTCTATCAGACGAGTACGAGATAACCCTTGCTCACGACTATAGCGGATTGAGAGGCTGGCGAAATGCCGGGTTGGCATCACTCGCTCACTCCAGCCAAACAGACCAAGCACTGTCAGGGCAATCAGGGTTGTGAGCAACCCGGCACTGTAAAAGCCCATGCCGATCATGATGCCGATTGCTGCAGTCATCCAGATCGATGCTGCCGTGGTCAGACCACGGACTGTCAGTTTCTCCTTCATGATTACACCGGCACCCAGGAAACCGATGCCAGTCATAATCCCCTGGGCCATGCGCGTGGGATCAACTCGAATTGTTTCCACCGGTGCTCCGGCCAGCAATTCCCACTGGTAAGCAGTCAACAACATCAGCAAACAGGAAGACGTAGAAACCAGTGCATGGGTTCGCAATCCTGCCGGACGCCCATGGAAAGCCCGCTCCAGTCCGATAATGCTACCAACCCCCAGGGCCACCAGCAGCCGAACAATCATTGGCAAGTAATCATGCATGTAATTCCCTTTCCTGTTTCAGGTTATAAGTCAGATATATACCAAAAAAGCGATATCAGCTATCTCAAGCCTTTCAAATTCGAGGTTCTGTAAAATCGGTTGCACAACCTTTATAATAACGCCCCTGCCATGACAGATACACACAACGATTACACGGGAGTTTATAATGAGTGACCAGGACATTGATCAAGCCATGTTCGGAAACAGAACGATGGCGGCAGATGCAGCAATGTCACTGGACGAGCAACTCAAGCTGCATCAACAGCATGTTGCTGAATTACCTGCTGACGCTTCCGAGCTCGATCGGGCGCGCGCCAGACTGGATGTTGCCGAATTGTTGCTGGCACTGGAGCGCAAGGAAGAATCCTGGGCGGAAGCCCGCGATATCATCCAGACCTTCCTGGATAATGAGGCCTGGCAGGAAGCGGTGGAAACCTACAACGTTTTATTCCAGTGCGACCAACCCGCCTCGCTTTCGGCTTTGGGACAGGGTGTCTGGCTGGCTGTCACTTTCCCAATAATGCCCCAGACCACTATCACCATGCTCAATCATATAATTGACGAAACTCCCGCGGATTCCGATGGGGCTGCTGTAGCGGCAATCACGTCACATTACATTGCCGACCTGCGCTCACCGGAAAACAAGCATGAAAGTCTGACTTTCCTGACTTCAAAAATATTGGCAGATGTTGCCAAACGCCACAGTAATATTGAATCCCAAGAACAGATGGATATGTGGATCAAAAAGTTGGAACTGGAAGATCCCAAACTGTTTTTACCCAGACTTTCGACCGTAATTGATGTGCTGGTCCAGGATGACTGGTGGTTTGACCGGGATGCTGTGCGGGAAAAATTGCCTGTTAACTGAGATTGAGATTAACGCCTTCAGGCAGGCTGGTAGATCAACTGATATCTTTACGCCTCGCCTGATTCTCTGATACCTCGCTCCTTATCCGATCCTGAGGGCTGACGACAATCTGGTTCCGCCCAAGCCGCTTGGCCTCATACATGGCATCATCTGCCCGCTTCAACAATGACTCAGCATCATCGGCCTGATGCAATACGGCCACTCCGGCTGAAAATGTCGGTGCCGGGACTTCAACATCTCCACAAGTGCAGGTTGTAGATGCTGCTTCTCTTTGTACCTTGTGGAGGGCTGCCATCGCACCTCTTAAATTGGTATTGGGCAGGATAACAGCAAATTCCTCACCGCCGTAGCGTGCCACCATATCGTGATGCCTGAATGTTGAAAGGATGTTCTCGGCATAACAAACCAATATAGTATCCCCAACCGCATGGCCATGTTCATCGTTGACAGCTTTGAATGAATCCAGATCGATCAGCGCCAGCGAGAGCTCAAAGCCATAGCGCTGGGAACGACTCATCTCGTCTTCCAACCTTCGCATCAGGGCACGACGGTTTGGCAAATCGGTCAACTCGTCAGTCATACTCAACAGGCGCACCCTGGCCAGTTCATCCGTGAGGTGCTGACTGTCGCTTTCGATCATTTTCAAATAACTCTTTGCCTCAACAAGCTTGTTAAGCAAACCCTTGTAGGCTCCCCCCAGCTTCTCGACGTCCTCCATCAGGCTCTGCCGAAGCAGGTCAATGTCGTCAATCTCTTCAGCTTCTGCCAGACCCAGCTTTACACTCTCCAGCATATCTCCAAACTGCTTGTTCTCGTCGATAGTATCCTGGATATGTTGCATCAATTTGGCCTGAACCTTCTCGGCCTCGCGATGCTGACTGCTCAGATACTGGCGATACTTGGAAGCAAGTTTCTGCTCCATCTCCTGATCGTTGTGTGGCAGCAATTCCTCAATCAGGTTCTGAATCAGTTGTCGCTGGGACTCCTGCATGGAAACGGGTGTTTCTGCTGGCTCTGCCTCTTCCTCTTCGACTTCCGGTTTGGGTTCGGGTTTTTCCGGAGTGTAGTTGACATCCTCACCATAATAGGAAAGAACGGGCTCCAGCGATCGACGCAAGACAGTTTCGTCCAGCAACTCCATTCGTGCAATGTGCAGGGCATACAGTTCCATGTGCTTTTGTAATTCCTGAAGCTCATGGCTGGTATGGGGTAACTGTAACTGTTTTTGCAGGAGTTTCACCTGGACGTGCATGGAACTTCCTGGCTTGAGGTGCCTGGAGTAGACATCCAGCAGGGTACGTAACCAGAAACGCAAAATTTGATCACGAATTTCCTGTTCGTGCTCAAACTCCAGCAACATCCGTTCAACGTGCTGGTACAACACACTGCCTGCCGTGGAGGATTTGAGATCATCCAGCAGATTCAAAATGCGTTTGACAGACGCCGACTGAGGCCGGGCCGTATTCGGATTTGCAGTCGTATCCGACCCCTTGTTTTCAGGTGCCGACATCACCTTTCCTTCAAATTTACCTGCTTCTATTAAGCAGATTGCCCAGAGCAAATCCATGCCATGGTGCAATCCGTTTACCGTCAGTCCATGAAGGTGCAACCAAGATTGTGGGGGGAAATACTTTCTAATAACCTGTTTCAAAGTATCCCATCACTCTGGACCATGCAAGCCGTAATTGTGGAGCAATTATCAGACACCGCTATGCAGATCCTGATATATAATTTAACAACAACTTAGAGATACTTTGTAAATTATTTGTTGAAATGTTCACTCTAACAACCTGAGCTATTATTTAATTTGACATGCAAGCTGCCAGGCTTGGTTTTAAAATCTAAGGGTTTTCCCCTAGCTGAAAACCGTTATGGAGGTACTCGATGACCAGATGGTTCTGTTTGATTCTCATCCTGCCGCTAGTGAATGCCTGCCAGGCACCGCCATTTTCTCCAGACTCTCCTTTGAGCCCGGTGCCTGTCAATTCCACCCTGGTTCTGCATGAGTCGCTAAGTATACCGGCCGGGAAGGTCAGTCTCTGGTTTCAGGACGGACGTCAGCGGTTATCCAGAGATGTTGATCGTTATGAACCCAATTGCAAGTTCGAAACGTTGAAAATGCAGGACAGCGAGAAAACCGTGAATCCGGACAGTTTCAGGATTTACAAGGTGGTTCGCTGGGACGATTACGCGATGCAGCCGATCAAGCTGGCCGCCTCCGGCACTTCAATGAGAGTGCTTATGGCTGATGGGGGCAGCGTTACCCATCTGAATGTGACCACGGAGATGTTTTTGCGCTCCGAAAACCAACCGGATGTTTATCGGCTGGTCTGCAGCCAGTGGGAGGATGCCGCCGACGCGGAACATGTCACCATCAACCAGATGCGGCGAGCGTTGGGTAACACCTTCAGCCTGAAAATTCCTGCCGAATCCGATACGACAACACGGAAATGATCAATCGACAAACGGACCCCATTGGCGGATGGGTTCCCCGTGTGGCTGGCCCATCACCAGCATGAAACGGCAGTTGTCCAGGCCCTTCATATTCAGATCCTCGATGCCGTCAAAGAACATGGCCTGACCAGCGGACATTGTTTGCTGGTTCACCTCAACCTCACCCTGCACGACATATAACAGACCGCGAAAACCCTTTGGGATCTGTTCCGTGTACTTGCCGTTGGCCGGCAAACTGACGTCAAAATATCGTACCGGGGTCTGCAGCATCATCGGCGAGGGCTCGCCCACGATCACGCGTAACTCAGCATCACCTGATTGTAGTACCGGGATCTGATCAGGATCGACCTGCTGATAGCCCGGTTCAGTCTGCTTGAGCTTTTGCGGTAAATTGATCCACAGCTGAATACCACTGCTCTGTCCTTCTGCGGCCGGCATCTCGGAATGCTCGATACCACGGCCGGCGGTGAAACGCTGGGCTCCGCCTCTGCTTACCGTCGACTGGTTACCCAGGTTGTCCTTGTGCTGCATGCTACCGCTGAACATATAGGTAATCGCTTCGAAACCACGATGTGGATGCGTCGGAAAACCGTTACCCGGTTCAATAGTGAAATGGTCCCATAGCACAAATGGATCAAAGTTCATCATTCGACGCGGAATCGGAAACAGACGCTGCACTTCTGCGCCGTCGCCTTCCTGCATTAAAAGTGCATCGGTAACATAAAGAGGTTGCGCACTCATTTCAGTTCTCCACGATTATGTGGTTGCGACAAATCCTGTTCCGGGCCTTTTGGCACTATCCTGGTCGGATTCAGCTCGACATGGCTATAGTAATAATGTTGTTTGATATGCTCGAAGTTGGTGGTCTCTGCAATACCTGGCACCTGGTATAGCTCGAGCAGGTAATTGAACAGATTTGAATAATCGGCTATCCGTCGCTTGTTGCATTTGAAATGACCGACATACACGGCATCGAAACGCAGCAAAGTGGTAAATAACCGCCAATCAGCTTCGGTGATTCGATCGCCAACCAGATAGCGTTGCCTGGACAGGCGTTGCTCCAGTTCATCCAGAGCTGCAAACAGGCGATCGAAGTTTTTTTCATAGGCCTTCTGGCTGCTGGCAAAGCCGGTGCGATAAACACCATTATTGACTGATTCGTAAACCCATTCGTTAATGGTATCGATCTCGCTGCGCAACGACTCGGGATACATATCGACACTGCTGTCGCCCCACTCATCAAAAGCACTGTTGAACATACGAATGATTTCCGCCGACTCATTATTGACGATAGTCTCACGCTGCTTGTCCCACAGTACCGGGACGGTGACAATACCGCTGTATTGCGAATCGGCCCGGGTATAGATCTGGTGCATATAGTCATACCCGTAAAGAGTATCTCCCGTAGCCCCTGAATGATCGCGAAAGTCCCAGCCTTTCGGTCCCATGTGTGGATGAACCACCGAAACAGTGATCAGCTCATCGAGCTTTTTCAGCTTGCGGAAAATCAGGGTCCGTTGTGCCCAGGGACAGGCATAAGAGACATATAAATGATAACGGCCAGGCTCGGCCTTGAAACCACCTTCCCCACTGGGCCCCGGTGACCCGTCGACAGTCACCCAGTTACGAAACTGGGAGTCCTGGCGGACAAACTCACCGTTATCTGTTTCGGCCTCCAGCCAGTCATCCAACAATTGGCCGTTTTGCATCAGGCTCATGGCAAACTCCAGGTCTGGTTATCGCTTGAGAACATTCTGATTGCTGCTAAACCCGCAAACCGGCAGTCACCTGACTGCGCGGTTTGCGGATCACATACTGTGGATTAGCGGCGTTCCAGGCTGAAAGCACCGGCACCATGGACTGCAAGGATCAACAGGCCGCCGGCCATCGACAGGTTCTTCATGATCTGAATCATTTCACCTTGATGAAAGATGATCGCCGACAGCACGCTAAATACCGCCAGGGCATAGGCGGCCCATTTCGTCTGCCATCCGACGATCAGCGCCAGCGCTCCGCCGATCTCCAGCAGGATGACCAGGGGTAATAACATCCCCGGAACACCCATAGAATCCATGTAACCCTGGGTACCCGCATAGCCACTGATCTTGTTGATTCCTGCTATCAGGAAGATGTGGGCCAGTAAAATCCGCCCGAGCAGGTTGATGTATTTCTCCATGATCATCTCCGTCATTCGTCGTTGTTTTCAGATGCCGATATCATGGACCCTAAACATCCGATATAAAAGTAGAAATATTTGTCTATTATTATCGAATTTATTGATATATTTATCCCATGCGCTCACCTCATGTCACCCTGGAACAATGGCGGGTTCTGCAGGCCATCGTCGACCACGGCGGTTATGCCCAGGCTGCCAGCGCTCTGCATCGCAGCCAGTCCTCGATCAGCTACGCTATTACTCGCCTGCAATCCGAGCTTGGAATCCCTTTACTCGAAGTCCGTGGACGCAAAGCGGTTTTAACCGAGGCCGGGGAAGCCCTGCTCCGCCGTTCCCGACAACTGCTGCAGGAAGCACTGGCGCTGGAAGACATTGCGCAACAACTGAAGCAAGGCTGGGAGCCGGAAATCCGCCTGGTGGTCGATGCCGCTTTTCCGTCAGAACTGCTACTCGCAGCACTGCATGAGTTTGCACCTCAGGATCGCGGCACCCGCGTGCTGCTTGAAGAAGTCGTTCTCTCCGGCGCACTGGAAGCTGTCGAGCAGGGAAACGGGGACCTGGTGATCGGTGCTGATCTTCCTTCCGGTACCCTCGCCGACCCCCTGATCGAGATCGAGTTTCTGGCCGTGGCTCACCCCGATCATCCGTTGCTACAACTCGAACGTCCTCTGGAGATGGCCGATCTGGAAAAGGAGATGCAGGTGGTGGTCAAAGACTCGGGGCAGCGTGCCCCGCGCGACATAGGCTGGCTCGGAGCAGAGCATCGCTGGACGGTCAGCAGTATCGATACCGCCGTCACCACTATCTCGCACGGCCTGGGTTATGGCTGGCTACCGCGCCATCAGATTGAGAATGAACTACGCGAAGACCGGTTGCGCCCCCTACCGCTGAAAAGCGGCCAAATCTACCGGACACACCTATACATGGCCTTTGCCCAGGATCCCGTAGGTCCCGCTGCCAGGCTGCTGGCTGATCTTATTCAGGAACAGGTCAGCCACTGGTCTGAATGAATTCAATCGCCCTTCTGGTAGGTGCCGACCAGTTCGGTCTCGGCGATGATGTGAGGCTCTATCACCTCGAGCAACTGGGACTTGGTTGGATTGTGCATATCAATCAGGCGAGTATTCAGGGCGTACAACTTG
>JASFNY010000015.1:0-14445 GCA_050116795.1 Thiohalophilus sp. | reverse complement strand
GAAGGCTGTTGAACTGGGCATAAACCGGCTGACTCCCCTTTTGACGAAGCGCTGTGTTGTTCAACTCGATCAAAAGCGGGAGCAGAAGCGCCGCCAGCACTGGCTGGGCATTATTCAGGGAGCCTGCGAACAAAGCGGACGCGCCCGCCTACCGGAGCTGGAAAATGTCACTCCTCTGGAGACTTTCCTCTCCCGGGAGCGAGCGGGACAGGAACTAATCCTGGATCCCCGTAGCAATCTTACCTTTTCACAATGCGACAGACCTGAAGCGCTGGTACTGATGATTGGGCCCGAGGGTGGCTTTAGTGAAGAAGAACGTGAGCTGGCTTACCAACACGGGGCGACCGGGGTAAGACTCGGACCGCGTATTCTGCGTACAGAGACTGCCGTGGTAGCGGGACTCAGCGCCGCTCAAACGCTTTGGGGTGATATGGGCTAGAGGAGGATAAAGCGGTAATAATCAGACAGCTTTCAACCGCTGGATACGCGCTTCGAGGTCATCGATGTCCGGTACCAGGAGCGACACGTTATCCAACTCAACAAAACCAGCAACCGATGGTCGTTCTTTACCGGCTTTTTTGTCCGGCACTATCTGTTTTTCCCTCACCAGCTTGAGACTGGGGATCCCCTGGGTAACGATCCCGATATAAGGGATTTCACGGCTTCCTTGCAATGTATTGAGTACCGCAATACGTGACCCTCGCAGGCTACCCGGATTCTCACCGCCGCTCGCAACTTCGAATGAGATCAGCGGGACTTTATGTTCACGCCAGGTAATTTTGCCCAGATACCATTCCGGGGCATCCGGCAAAGGCTCCGGGTCAACGTAGCCGATCACTTCCGCAACCGCGGCATTGGGTAGCAGGATGGACTCTTCATACATCGGAATCTGCAGGCAATGGATAGCATCAGGCGCCTGCTTGCCGGTGACAGCCATGCCGTCGCGGCGCGAATCGATGTGGGTAATATCAGCCATTTTCTGCCTGCCGTTTTTCCAGATATTGAGTTAATTTATCGGCCAATTGTTCCGGATTTCCAGTATAACTGCTGAGTCCGGTCTTGCGAACCTGATCGGGCATATTACTGATAACGCAACTTTCCGCATCCTGGGTCCATATCTGGCCTCCATTGGCATGCATTGAGTGCGCCCCCAGGACCCCGTCGTCACACATCCCGCTGAAGATTATCGCTCCACTGTTGGTCCCGTAGCGGGCCCCGATATCTGTGATTACCGTGTCAATCGAAGGTGTATAAAATGACGGGGCCGCCAATGGCAACAGTTCGATCACACCCAGAGGGTTGATATGCAGCCGCTGATTGACCGGCACGACAATCACCTCGCCGTGGTGTAGCACATGCTCAACCTTGGCCGACATGACATGTAACGGGGTTACCCTGTCCAGCTGCTGTGCCAGTAACGGTTCAAAGTTTGAACCGAGATGTTGTGCAATAATCAGGCTGGCTGGCAAATCCGCAGGCAGATTGCCCAGAAAGCGTTTCAGAGCATCCGGACCACCCAGCGAGGCCCCCAGTACCCACACTTCGCTGGCCAGGGTTTGATCACGTGCCACCAGATTTTCGTTGACGGTATAACTGCCAAGATCAATATCCGGTGCTTCCCATTCTAGACGACCGGTAATGTCAGCAATTTTACCCATCAGCGAGCCAAACCATTTTCCCTGCTGTCCCGGCTCGTTTAACGCCAGGACGCTCACATCATTAAATACAATTGGAATATCAGTCGCTTCTAATAGTTTGTCCAGCAACTGGTTGTGCGTGTCATCATCCTCATGGAGTTCGATTAAAATGACATCGATTTTGTTGCCAGGTAGTTTGGCAATGAAATTGTCGCTGAATGGCTCATTCAGCATGACTATCAAACCGCTATGTTCGAGTATGTGCTGCAGCTGATCCCGGTGCTTGGATGAACCGGATGCCACTGCGATACGGATCCCTCGTAACTCGCTCTGCAACTGGCTTTGTGACATGTTTGTATAGATCCAGAAAAGCGGCCAGGCCGCGCCATGCCCATGAAAAATATCCCGATATGCTGCTGATTCAGTCCTGTCCAGCATATCCATGGGCGGGATGGATTATTCGTTTCTTCCCCTCAACGTTTCTATATTCTCCAGCAAAGTTGTGTCGTTATAGGGTTTGCCCATATAAACATTTACACCTACGTCCATTGCACGTTGACGATGTTTGTCACCAGTACGCGATGTAATCATAATTATTGGTACATCCTGGGTCCGGTCATCGCCTCGCATATTCATTGCAAGCTCATAGCCATCCATTCTGGGCATTTCGACGTCAAGCAACATGACATCAGGAATAGTTTCCTGCAATTGAGCCAGTGCATCGACACCGTCCTTGGCCTGAACGACCTCATAACCATGTCGCTCCAGCAGTCGGGAAGTGACTTTACGCACGGTAATCGAGTCGTCGACTACCATAATGACAGGTTTAGTTTCGACAATTGGGGCTTCTTCCGGTGTGATATCGATCACACCTTCCTCACTCTGTACTGCGTTGAGTCGAACCAGTACCGAGAGATCGAGAATCAGTATGACACTACCATCACCCATGATAGTGGCACCGGATATCCCTCGCAGGGTGCTCAGTTGTGGACCGACCGGTTTGACCACAATTTCACGGCTACCCATCAATCCTTCCACGCGAATCGCCGCGCGATATTCACCACTACGGACCATCAACAATGGTACCCGTTCATCATCATCGGGAATGGCCGGTGTACCTCCCCCAAGAAGATTGCCCAGATGCAGCAGTTGATAATCTTCATTTACCCAGTGATATACCGGATCCTCTGATTGCATCAATTGACGCAATTCACTGTTACGTATACGTTCCACGCCTGTCACATTCAGCAGCGGTACAGCATATTGCTCTTCGCCCACAGTCACCATCAGGGCGCGTGAGATAGCCAGGGTAAGCGGCAGACTGATAGTAAAGGTGGTTCCCTGACCTTCGTTGCTATCGATTTCCAGCAAACCACCAAGCTGTTTTATCTCACTGTTGACTACGTCCATCCCGACGCCACGTCCGGCGATCTGGGTAACCTTTTCGGCAGTACTGAAGCCGGACTGCATGATCATGTTAAGCAGAGTTTCCTTGGTAACCTTCTCATCCGGCTTGAGCATACCTCGCTCAATCGCTTTTTTCTGAATTGCCTTCAGATCAATACCTTTACCATTGTCCTCAACACGAATAATGATGTCTGAACCTTCTCTGGATATCGCCATACTGATTTTGCCACCCGCAGACTTGCCGGAGGCCTTGCGCTGATCAGGTGTTTCAATACCATGAGCGACGGCATTTCGCAGCATATGCTCAATTGGGGGGATAACCCGGTCAAGCACCTGCCGGTCAAGCTCTTCTTCAACACCATGAAGATACAGTTCTACCTGTTTACCCATTTCATCAGCAGTCTGGCGAACAATACGACGCAATCTCGGGGCCTGACCGGAGAACGGCACCATACGGGTACGCATCAGGCCTTCCTGCAGTTCGGTATTTACACGAGACTGTTGCAATAAGAGGGTTTCCGATTCGCGCGTAACGTTGGCCAAAATGCCCTTGATACTGTCAAGGTCGTTAAGACTTTCCATCATGCCACGCGACAGATGCTGCATCTGGGTAAAGCGGTCAAATTCCAGCGGGTCGAAATCATCATAACCCTGACCAACCCGTTCTTCTTTCTTGAATTGAATCTGGGTTTCAGCCTCAATTTCGAACTGACGTAACTGATCCCGCAATCGGGATACCGTATCGTCCAGTTCCTGCAGGTTGAATCGGAAGGCATTGGTTTGCTGTTCCATGCGCGACCGATAAATACTCACCTCGCCGGCAAAATTGACGAGATTATCGAGTAGATCGGCGCGAACCCGGACCTGTTCATGCTGAACACGTGATGCCTTGCGTCGATCACGTGAACCGTCTGCATCTTCCTCGACAAGTTCCTGGGGTGCTACAGCCACCGGCGGCTCTGCTATCTCGGCAGTCTCTACTGTCTCGGTTTCCACCAGTTCCACCGATGGGGTCTCTTCCAGAGTTATTACTTCATCATCTTCAACAGTCGGTGCCTGGCTTGAAGAACCTTCCTGGGCGCCCTTACCCAGACTGGGCCGTCCGAGCAGGTTGTCCACCTCGAAGATCAGATCATCAGCCGGTAAAGGTTGCTGGCTGGCCTTGACCTGTTCGAGCATACCGACCAGACGGTCCTGGGCACGTTGCATCAGACTAAACATGGGTTTGGAAACAGGCATATGCCCGTCTACCACTGCAGTAAGCATAGATTCGATACTGTGGCCGAGATCACCGATTTCACTGACACCGGCCATGCGCGCGCCCCCTTTGAGGGTGTGCAACTGGCGTTGTAACGCCTCGATGAGTTCCTGATTATCAGGTTCATTACGCCACTGCAGTACAGTGTTATCGCTCTCTTCAAGTATCTCCTCGCCTTCTTCGATGAAGATCTCCAGCAACTCCTCATCGTATTCGACCGGCCTCGCTGCAGCTTGAGCTGGCTGTGACGGAGGCTCGGGAATTTGTTCTTCAGCCGTCGGTTGTGACGGGGTATCAGAAACCTCCTCTTCAACTGTCGGCTGTAACGGAGGTTCGGGAATCTGTTCTTCTACCGTCGGTTGTGACGGGGGTTCGACAACTTCCACTTGCAAGTTGTCACTGCTGGTCTCGGGCGCGACTATGCTATCAAGCAGGGCCTGGATCGAATCTACCAGTGCGGTATTGTCTGGCAACTCCGCAGCAGGTTGATCAATCAGCTCCACAACCCATTCGACAAACGCACGAAGTTGTTCCAATACTCCAACCGCATTGGAATCCACTGAAATGTGATATTCCTGTAACTCTTTGACATATTTTTCATACAGGCTGCACAGCTCGGAAACACTGCTTACCCCGGTAGTCCGGGAGCTGCCAGTAAGGGTATGCAGCGCCCGTAACAAATCGTTATTGGCGCTGCGATCCGTGCTGTTGTGCCAGCCTTCTATATAGGTTTTCAGCGTATCCAGATGTGTTTCGACTTCCTTGCGATAGATATCCAGCAAGACAGGATCGATCTCCGCTAACTGTTCTGCCGGGCTTTCACCGCCTTCCAGTTCAATTTCAACAACTTCTTCGTTTGTCTGTCCGGGTTCGGACTCTACAGAAGTTGTTTCCTCGGGCTGCGCGGGTACCTGATCCAGATTCACGCTGATACCCTGTCGCAGGGCGTCAGCATGCTCCATTAGAGTAAGGATGTTTTGCGGCGGGCGCTGTCCGTTCCGGAACAGATCAAACATTTCAGGCAGGGCCTGCGCAGCCTGTTCGAGAACTTTGAACATCTCCGGCCCGGGCACGATGGTCTTGTCAATCACGCGATTGAGCATATTTTCAAAAGCCCAGGCATATTCTCCCACGTCAGCGGCACCAACCAGACGTCCGCTACCCTTGAGAGTATGGAAGGAACGACGCAGATCCTTCAGGGCCTCTTCGTCCTGCTGGTTATTGATCCATTGCGGCAGAAGGCGCTGGATGTTGCCATGCTCTTCCTCGGCCTCTTCCAGGAAAATTTCTATGATTTCGTCATCAATTTCGCTGATCGGCGGGGCCGGCTCCTGGGACGGCTTATCAGATTCTGCAGCCTCTATCAGGCCAGACATTTCGCCCAGGTCAAATTCTTCCGAGTCGGACTCATCAAGGCTAAATCCGCTGTCCGGCGCTTCAGAGATAATTGGTTGATCCAGTCCGATATCGTCCAGATTTTCGAAGTTCACGCTAAGATCATCGACGGTTTCCAGAACAATATTCTGATCATCGTCTGATAACTCTTCCGGTACCGGAGTCGTCAGGGTGATATCTTCCTGGGAAATATCATTGAAAGTATCTTCACTGCTATCAGCACTCTGCTGATCTTCAAGATCAGGTTCTTCAAGATCTGTCTCTTCTAGCGTCAATGTATAGGAGTTGTCATCCGGTTCGCCTGACTGATCCTCATCGAGTGCAGGAAGATCTACCAGGGTCCCGTCATCAACTTCACCAACACTGAGATCATCGGGAACAGCAATGTCAGGTTGACTGGAATCCGGTGGCAAATCAGTAGGCGCAGGAACAACTCCTTCGCGCTCTTCCAGTTTTGTCAGACTCTGCTCGGCCACTTCCAGAATGGCATCCGGATTGCCCCATTTGCCGGCCAGGGACTCGAGATAATATTCGATACTGCTGATAGCATCCGCCAGGTGCTCAAGGCTGTCTTCATCCGCACCGACCTTGCCATCCTGCAGTTTGCGGGTATAACCATTAATCCGGTTAAGTTGTTCCGCAGCCCGCTCCAGATCCAGGATCAGGATACTCCCGCGAATCTGTTCCAGAATTCGCGGTACTGTGTTCAGAACATCGCGGTTGCCGGGTTTTTTGCTGAAGTCACTGAGCGATTCTTTGACCTTGGCCAGTTCGATCTTGGCCTGTTCAATGACAGTTTTGAGTAACTTCTGCCGCTCTGCACCCTGCAGTCGTTCGGCACTTTGTCCCTGATCGGCCCCCTCGTCATATTCTTCGTTAGCCGCTCTGGCGGTAGCCAGTTCACCCAATGAATTCTCAATTGATAGCATGGCGCCGGCCATGTCCATAAGAGTATTGTCATCAACCTCACGTTCACCCGAAATCATGGTATTCAGAATATCGAGCTGTTCATTGATGATACTGCGTTGTACACCCAGACCAAGCATACCGAGTGTATCGCCCATCTGTTTGAGGGTGTTGCTTAAGGGCTTGAGTTCGTCGATGTGACGTTCTTCGGCGCGCACAAAAAGATCCAACTGATCCTTAACCCGGGTCAAATCCTCCAGCAATACGCCGGAGACTGTGTTCATGAGTTGGGCATTTGGTCCGCTGAGATCCGCGCGTGCCCGCTCCAACGTGCTGGTATCTGGCAGAACATCATCCAGCTTGAATGCTTCCTTGATCTCTCTGGTCAATTCGCCATCAGACTGTGAGCTGGCCACGTAGTAAAGCAGGTTTTTCAGGAGTTCAGCAGGTGGTTCATGGCTCAGTGCTGTTACACCATTATCTATGATCTTCTTGAACTGGCGATCCAGCTGTCCAAGCAAAAGTTTGATTGATACATTACTGTCCAGACCACCCTCTCGCAGGCTCTCAACCAACCCGCTGGCGACCCACAATAACCGGTTGACTTCTTCCTCGGTCGCCGATTCGCGCAGGGTTGAAATGACATCGGCAATACGCTGGAGAGAGGAGTCACTGTCTCTGTCACGAAACCAGCCTAAAAGACCAAGGTGATAATTGTGTCGAAGTTTACGAGTAAGTTCGCTGATGTTTTCACCGGTAATGGCTTCATTAACCGGTGCTTTGACACCAAGATCCGGACTAAACAGGGCGTTTTCCGATAGCAGGGCTTCACCCCGTGCCGCACGCATATCATTAAGCAACGGCAGTAATACCATGGGCATGTCATGATGACCCGCCAGCAGATGGTCCAGGTAATCCGGTAGCTGAAGAATGCCTCTCATCAATACTTCATAGGCATCATTACGGTTACTGATTTTACCCTCGAGCAGACTCTCTGTGAGCTTTTCCATCTCTTCGGCGGCCATGGCCGCGCCATAAAGCTCAACCATCTGCAGGGTACCGTACACCTGGTGCAGGTAGTTTTTGGCGAACTGCAGCTGGGTTTCGTCATCTTCGTCTTCGACATAGACTTCCAATGAGGAACGGGCCTGTTTAAGGGTGTCATCCAGTTCCGCCTTGACCCAGCTCAGGGTGTTGAGATCGAGTTCATTATCTACACTCATGACTCAACCTCTTGTACGACTCGGCGATAAGCCAACACACCCTGTCGGCTCTCGCTTGTAAGCAAAGGATTATGCCAGTCAATAATTTCGCCGGCGCCCAGTACCAGCAAGCCACCGGGTTTAAGGTGTTCTACCAGATAGTCCAGAATCTGTATGCGTCGTTCACGTGGGAAATAGATCAAAACATTCTGGCAGAAAATGATGTCCATCTGGCCAATTCGGCTATTGTCCAGTTGCAGCAGATTCTGACGCATAAAACATACACGGCGCTGCAATTCAGGAATCACCTTGACGTGTAATTCGTCCAGTTCCTCAAAATAGTATTCCTGCAAATCTTGCGGCAGGTTTTTAATCCGGTTTCGGTGGTAGACACCCTTACGGCCCGCAGCCAGAGATGCCGAGCTGACATCAGTGGCCGTAATGCCAAGATAGGCCTGACTGTTGCTGTGCATAAACAGGTCATCAAGTAATATGGCCAGTGAATATGCTTCTTCACCTGTGGCACAACCGACGCTCCAGAGTTCAAACCGTTCGCGGCTGCTTGCATGTTCTTCCAGCCATTCCCGGGCATTTTGACGAACAACGCTCAAGGCCTGGTCATCCCGATAAAAACGGGTTTCATGTACGGTGAGACGATCGACCAGTATCTCCCACTCAACCACACCGCGTTTACCCGTGGTGAGATACTGGAAATAGGTTTCATAGTTGTCGATACCCAGTTCTTGCATGCGAATGTTGAGACTCGAGACAAGGAAAGATCGACGGCGTGGCGGCAAATGAATGCCCGTTCGCTGCTCGAGCAAGGCCGCCCAGCGTTCGAATTGTGCCTCATCCATCGTGATGGATGAGGAGGCACTCTGCAGCGAATTTTTCTGCACAGCCGTCAAAGGATATCCCTCCAGAACTGCGCGCTATTACTGCGGCAGTCGGAAACCGGCTACCGAATGACGCAGTTCATTCGCAAGTTCTGCCAGATTACCGATGGATGCTGCAGTCTCGTTAGTACCTGCAGATGTCTGCGTAGTAATTTCCTGGATAACATTCATGGTATCGGAAATGTTGGTCGCTGCCGTGGCCTGCTGTTTCGCAGCACTGGAAATATGTGCAATCAATTCCGCAAGATGGGTGGATACGGATTCGATTTCTTCCAGTGCGGAACCTGCATCCTGGGCCAGCTTGGCCCCGTGAACTACCCCGGAAGTACTCTGTTCCATCGAAGCAACCGCCTCGTTGGTATCCGACTGGATTGCTTTTACCAGGGCATCAATCTGCCGGGTCGCGTCACCGGAACGTTCTGCGAGTCGCTGTACTTCGTCCGCAACCACCGCGAAACCGCGACCCGCTTCACCGGCCATCGCCGCCTGGATAGCCGCGTTCAGAGCCAGAATGTTGGTCTGTTCGGCGATATCGTTAATCAGTTCCACGATATCACCGATTTCCTGGGATGATTCACCCAGGCGTTTGATACGTTTCGAGGTTTCCTGAATCTGCTCACGGATAGTGTCCATACCGTGAATAGTACGTTGCACCGCGTCAGAACCCTTGCCCGCGATCTGTACCGCGCGCTGCGCTTCCTCGGCCAGCTCGGAGGCGTTATTTGATACACCTTCGATTGAGACCGCCATTTCATTGATCGCGGTACTCGCACCGGTAATCTGCTGCGCCTGATGATCGGAGGCTTCGGCCAGATGCATGGCAGTAGCCTGGGTCTGCTGGGCAGCTGAAGATACCTGCTGTGTCGTATCGTTAATCGCCGATACCAGGTTACGCAGTGCATCGATCGCGTAGTTGATGGAGTCTGCAATCGCGCCGGTGATGTCTTCGGTTACCGTTGCGTTAACGGTAAGGTCACCATCAGCCAGGTCACCCATTTCATCCAGCAAGCGCAGAATTGCTTCCTGGTTCTGGGCATTGGTCTGGGCGATTTCGGCACGCTGGGATTCAGTCACGTGCAGTCGCTTGCGGGAATCACGCCAGTAGATAATACCCATCAAAATCAGCACTACGATGGTGACAGCCGCAAAGATGTATACCAGCAGACCTTCATAGCGGAAGCGGATAGCCTGGGTGTAGGTTTCACCCAGAGCTTGAATACTGGCCAGTATTTTATCCGAGCTGTTAAGCACCCCTTCGGCCGCGTTAGATACGTCGAACATTTCCGGAGAACGTTCGAGAATACCGCCGACCTGGCTGCGCAGGGCCCGGAACTGTTCCTGTACCTGCTGTAATTTTTCACGCGAGATGGGATCGGTAATCTGGCGAATACCCATGTTGCGGTTACCGCGCAGCATATCCTCGATGACTCGACCGAACAGTGCCGCATCCCGTCCGAACCTGTCAGCCGCGGTCACCGCTTCTTCACCACCGGCCAGTACGCGGTTTACGTTACTGTGAATACGCTGGGTCAACATCAACTGCCGGGTCGCGATATACACCTGATCAGCCGGAGCCCGTTGCTCGGTCATGGTGGCAACCACCTCATCAGACAGTGCCAGCAGGTTCGGGATCTGTTCGTTAATGTTCTGAATATGTTCCCGCATTATGGTGACCACCTCGCGGTTTTTTACAATCACGTCAACATCACCACGATAGCTATCCCAGGATTGTCTGAGTGAATTTAACTGTGCACTTGCTTCAGGTGGAGTACGTACACCCTGCCATTTGGTGATATCTTCGAACTGGTTTCGCACCTTGGCCAGTTTGGGGAACGCTTCCAGATCACCACGTGCCGCCTGGGTGGCGAACTTGGCAATTTCCTGAGAGAGTACCTGCTGATCACCGATACGGTTGATGTATTCCACATCCTGGGCTTCTTTTTCGGCATTGAGATAGAAGCTCACACCCATGGCGAGTACTGAGGCAAGTAACAGCAAGCCCAACAGCACGACCAGACGGCCCGTTGAGACTTCCCCTTTTAGACTGATACCTTTGACTTTCATTTTAATACTCCTGCCAACGCAATCATTCTGCCGGCGATGTTATAACTGTTCTGCACCGTTCTACCTGCATGCAGGCTCAGACTCTTTGACGCGACTATGCCCCTAACCACGTGAGGCAACCTCCAAAAACCGGGTACTTTTCGCCAGATTCCGCATTTCGAAAATTCCCCAGACCGTATTTCCCTGTTTGAACGCACTGCCAACATAAGGTTTAAGGTTGGCAGATATGTCCGGCAGTTCCGGATTACGTTCTTCTTCAAAAAAGTGCCGCAACCCGAGCACTTCATCGACCAGCAATCCACTGGTCAGCCCTCCCTGTTCAATGACCAGCACTCGCGACTCTCTGGCCAGCTTGACCGGATCTCCCTCAATAAATGCCTTGAGATCCAAGACCGGTATCAGACTGCCTCGAATATTGGCGATACCCTTAACCCAGGACAGTGCGCTGGGCACCCGTGTGAGGGATGGAAACTTGAGAACTTCGACAACCTCGTCAGTGGGTGATACCAGGAATTGGTCCCCCAGCCGAAAACCGATTCCCGACCAGGTACGTCGTACTTCTACTTTTTGCGGCAGACCAAGCGCCAGTTGCCGACTGCGGGATTCGATATCCCTCAGCAGCTGAAATGGTTCCTGGCTCAGGACTGCTGACATGTCATCAGCCGCCCAGTGCCGCATTGATCTTGTTGTTGAGCTCCGTCTCATCCACCGGCTTGGTGATATAGTCCTTGGCGCCCTGGCGCATACCCCAGACGCGATCAGTTTCCTGATCCTTGGTGGTTACGATAATCACCGGAATATTCTGGGTATCCGGATCCTTGGTGATGGCCCGGGTTGCCTGAAAACCATTCATTCCAGGCATGACAACATCCATCAGAACCAGATCCGGACGGGTCTCCTTGGTGCGGGCAATACCCGCTTCGGCATTGTCTACCGCATCGACCTCGTGACCATTCTTTTCCAATACTCCCTTGAGCACATGGGTCTCAGTCGGGGAGTCATCAACAATCAATATGCGCGCCATCTCGCTAAACCTCCTAAATAAACTCTAGACGTTGTCACAACGCCATCGGCAGATTTTCAGCATTATTCCAGTACCAGGGTTTTAATTGCCCCGAGTAATTCTTCCTTGGTAAAGGGTTTGGTCAGGTACTGTTCTGAGCCGACAATCCGACCCCGCGCCCTGTCAAACAAACCGTCTTTACTCGACAACATGACCACGGGCGTTTTCTGGAAAACCTTGTTGTTCTTGATCAAAGCGGTAGTCTGATAGCCATCAAGCCGGGGCATCATGATGTCCACGAAGATGATGTCAGGGTGGGTATCGGCAATGATGGACAGTGCTTCAAAGCCATCTTCGGCCGTGATCACCTCGCAACCTACTTTCTTCAGAAGCGTTTCGGCGGTCCGGCGGATGGTCTTGCTGTCATCGATTACCAGGACCTTCAGGCCTTCATAACTGTCTGTCATTGCTTGCTCTGCCAACACCTGTGCCTACCTGCGTAATATCAGACCAGTTGGTAATTATTCTCATTCTCATTAAGCCAGTAAAGCCCATTCTGCCAAATATTTAACATAGATTTTAGAAACAATCCATAAGTCCGTAAATTTTCTCGATTATTTCCTCTATGCGCTTCAGCTCTCGGGGCCCCTGATGCAGGAGAATGCGTGCCCAAACGGTGTCTTTCACTATAACGGCAGGTCGGGACGATTCTTTATGATTGTCATTACTTACCCTAACGATTACCGGCCTGCGTCCCTGGCCAACTTGGGTTAGTATTTCACTATATTTATCATACGAAAAGCCAGTGAGTTAAATCCATGAGCGTTGAGCATCTGCATGCCGTACCCCACCTGACCACAGCCCTGTCCGGGCCGCTGCGCGATATCGAATCCCATATGCTGGCCCATCAGCCCGAGATCGAGGCATGGTTCCGCAGCGAATGGGTCAAGACTCCCGCGCCATTTTATGCCTCGGTGGATCTGCGCAATTCCGGCTTCAAACTGGCTCCCGTGGATACCAATCTGTTCCCGGCCGGCTTCAACAATCTCAATCAAGCCTTCATGCCCCTCTGCATCCAGGCCGCGCAGGCCGCCGTGGAACGGGTTTGCCCCGATGCGGCCAAGATCCTGCTGATACCCGAAAGCCACACCCGCAATACCTATTATATGGAGAGTGTCGCAACGCTGACCGAGATTCTGCGCAAAGGCGGTTTCGAGGTGCGCATTGGCAGCCTGATGGAAGATCTGGATCTGCCCCAGACAATTGATCTGCCGTCCGGACACAGCATCAAGCTGGAAAAACCGGAGCGTGACGGGTCGCGACTGAAAATCGGGGATTTCGACCCCTGTGTGGTACTGCTAAACAATGATCTCTCCAGCGGCCGTCCGGCAATCCTCGAGGAATTGGAACAGTATGTGATTCCCCCGCTCAACCTTGGCTGGGCCGACCGGCTCAAGTCCGAGCACTTCAGCCATTACCGGACCGTAGCCCAGGAATTTGCCGCGATGACGGAAATCGATCCCTGGCTGATCGATCCACTGTTTCGCAACTGCGGGGAAATCAACTTCATGAAGCGCGAGGGAGAGGAGTGCCTGTACAAGAATGTCTCCCGTCTGCTTGCCGACATTCAGGCCAAGTATGATCAGTACAATATCGATCGACCGCCTTACGTCATTATCAAGGCCGACGCGGGCACCTACGGCATGGGCATCATGACCGTGCAATCCCCCGAAGAAGCATTGGAACTCAACCGCAAGCAACGCACGCGAATGTCCAAGAGCAAAGGCGGCCAGGCGGTCACCCAGGTCATTATGCAGGAAGGAGTCTACACCTTCGAAACCTGGGGAGAACAACAGGCCGTGGCCGAACCAGTCGTTTACATGCTGGACCATTTCGTGGTCGGTGGCTTTTACCGGGTACACAAGGAACGGGGTCCCGACGAGAATCTCAATGCCCCTGGCATGCATTTCGAGCCGCTGGCCTTTGCAGAAAGCTGCAACGCCCCGGATGACAGCAAGGCCCCGGATGCCAATCCCAATCGCTTCTATGCCTACGGGGTGATTGCCCGTCTGGCACTGCTGGCAGCCGCCCGCGAATACGCAGAACATCACTGACCTCATGACTATCAAGCTAGGCGTGGTGATGGACCCCATCGGGGACATCAACTACAAGAAGGACTCAACCCTGGCCATGTTGCTGGCCGCGCAGCGTCGTGACTGGCAATTGCATTACATGGAGCAACCCGGTTTGTATCTCGATGGCAACCGGCCGTGCGCCATCAGCCGGCCGTTGAAGGTCGTGGCCGATCCGCAGCAGTGGTACGAACTGGGCCCCGAACAGTCGTTGTTACTGGAAAAACTGGACGTGATCCTGATGCGCAAGGATCCCCCATTCGATTTGAATTACCTCTACAGCACCCACATTCTGGAACTGGCCGAGGCCCGTGGCACACTGGTGGTCAACCGGCCGCAAAGTCTGCGCGACGCCAACGAGAAGCTGTTTACCACATGGTTCCCCGAATGCATGCCACCGACACTGGTCAGTAGCCAGCCTGATCTGCTGCGCGAATTTCTGAACAAGCAGCAGGACATCATCGTCAAACCGCTGGATAGCATGGGCGGCAGTTCGGTGTTTCGTATGCAAAGCGACGGACTGAATACTGGCGTGATACTGGAGA
>JASFNY010000014.1:0-15041 GCA_050116795.1 Thiohalophilus sp. | reverse complement strand
ACATCGATCTGCTCGGCCAGGGACGGTTATATCCGTTTACCCTGTTCCCTGAAATACCGGATGACACGGAACACAAGTATTCTAATAATCTTTTTGATCGTCTGGCTAACAAGGAAGTAATCAACTACGAGGAACCCGGGGTTTTGAGGTCAGCACTTGAACAATCACCTTGTTGTGCAACTAACGTTGATGGCATGAAGCAAGGCCAACCTCTCAACGTCGTAGCTGTGGGAAATATTCAGGATATATCAGCTGCGATGGTGAGACGGGGTTTCCGTGTCAAGATATTGGCACCTGATAATTCCCAATATGTATATGACAGGCCACCTGATGTGGTGTTGCGAAAGTCAGGCCAGGGTGGTGTACCTGAGAACTGGGTGCGTGCCTGGCTGGCGCCTTTTCGTTATCAGGGTAAAGCCGTGTTTTTAGTTCAAGCCGGGCGCCCGGTTGGTGGACGATTCAGGGAGGATGAAGCCTCAGTTCTGAATCTACACCCGGACGTGGATGAGATCAGAGACATGTTAATCGGAGACATGATGTACTCTGGTGGTCTGGGCGAGCTTGGTTTCGTTACGGGTGTTGGTGAAGCCGGTCGGGATAAACCGCGAAAAAGTTTTGATGGCACCAGTTACTATACGGACGGAATACGCGCAGTGATGATTTTTGTTACCCGTCCACGCTCCATCTCTGAGGTCCATATGCTCGACTGGTATCCAGCTATCAAGCTCCGCGAGGCAGAGGCGGTCAAAGAGGCCAGGCAGAGGGAATAAAATCGGGTTATGGCCGAGGTAACGTTGATTGATTCAATATGTGACCGGGCTGATTCGCAACGGGCGAAAAATTTTATACTAAAAGAGTATTAAACCGCCTCGACTGAAGCCGAGGCTTCTCCAAACCAGAATCCGCTATCCATATCCAGAAACTGCTTGAAGTGGATGTAATGCGAACCATCGCATGAGAAAGTGAGCCCGACCATGCCGTTGATGATGTTGAACGAGGCGGAACGCAGGTAGATAGTCTCGTCGGCATGACGCAGGGCCTTGAACTGGTTCAGCACACGACCGATGTCTTCGGGGCTGACCTGGGTACGTTCGTGGGAATCGCGGCGTGGATAGGCGAGACAACGTTCGGGGTCGACAATTTCATCCAGCATGTGAATGTTATAGTCGTAAGGGTCATCGAGTGACCAGAACGAGGCCCGCGAACTGGAGAAGTGGAGCTTCACATGAAAGATACCGTGGTAACGCAGCATTTCTGCGATCGTATCCATGACTTCGTTCAGTACTTCGTCCATGGCGCTGGCCACGCGTTGTTGCTGGAACAGGGTGCCGCGAATTGCCGGGTCGCCTTTGTACTGGCTCCAGCTCCCTGCAGCAGGTGAGCTGTCTCGCTGCGAGGTCAGATCATCTACGTTGTAGTCGGCGGCGATGAACCCCAGGATCTCGTCGCCCTTGCGCACCGCCTGCATGGCCGTGATACAGGGGCGGCGTGTCTGGCGACTGGTATACACCTTCGACAGGGTGATGCCCTGCCAGGGCAGGGTGCTGGACAGGTAGGGGCGCCCGCTCAGATCCAGTCCACGCCACTGGTTGTCGAGCTGACCGTTGGCCACGTTGGCGGAGATCAGGATGTTGTGTGTGTTCACCGCGTAGAGCATGTGGCAGTGTGGCAATTGTTCCAGTCCGCGCAGCAGCACCAGGTCAAGGGCATCAGGTTGTTGCCATACCTCTGCCACCGCCACGGCGAGTTGGCCGAGCGGTGCCTCGGCCTGCGCGGCGAGCTGCTTTTTCTGACTGGCAATGCGTTGTTTGAAGGCGGACATGATCGTATTCAGTGTTAATCCGTTGCTGTAAAAATATTCAAATAGTGTGCCGAGTCGATATTTAAACTGTCTGCGATGACACGTCGATGACATTCACCTCAATGATCGAGGGATCGTCTCACTCTGTCTCATGCTAACATGCACCGGACAAGCGAGAGCGGACTAATAACGCAAAATGGCCAAAAGCAAAATTGTTTATTCCTGCACCGAATGCGGCAGCCAGGCACCGAAATGGGCCGGGCAATGCGGTGACTGTGGTGCCTGGAACACGATGGTGGAAGTGACCGCTGTCAGCAACAGCGGGCGAGTTGCACGCTTCAGCGGATTTGCCGGCGAGTCGGCCGGCCAGCGGGTGCAGCGTCTGGCGGAGGTCGATGCGGCTGACGTGGCGCGGGTCCCGACCGGCATTGGCGAGTTCGATCGTGTTCTGGGGAACGGACTGGTGCCTGGTTCTGTCGTGTTGCTAGGCGGGGATCCCGGTATCGGCAAGTCCACCTTGCTGCTACAGACCGTGGTTAGCCTGGCACAGAGAATGTCACCGCTGTATATCACCGGCGAGGAGTCGTTGCAGCAGGTGAGCCTGCGGTCCCAGCGACTTGGACTGGACGCCGGCGAGCTGCGCCTGCTGGCGGAGACACGGGTCGAGGACATTCTTGCCGTCGCACAGCAGGAACAGCCACGAGTACTGGTGATCGATTCCATTCAAACCATCTTCACCGATGATTTGCCGTCCGCACCCGGCTCGGTCAGCCAGGTTCGCGAGTCGGCGGCGCAACTGGTGCGTTACGCAAAGCAGACCCGTACCGCGCTGTTCCTGGTCGGACATGTCACCAAGGAAGGCACCCTGGCTGGTCCGCGTGTACTGGAACACATGGTCGATACGGTTCTGTATTTTGAAGGCGACAGCAGCAGTCGCTACCGCCTGATACGGGCGATGAAAAACCGATTCGGCGCGGTTAATGAACTGGGTGTCTTCGCCATGACCGACAAGGGGCTGCGCGAGGTCAACAATCCATCGGCAATCTTTCTCTCACGTCATGACGAAGCCGTGCCGGGCAGCGTTATCCTGGTGACCCTGGAAGGCAGCCGTCCATTACTGGTGGAAGTGCAGGCGCTGGTCGATGAGACCCAGCTGAGCAATCCGCGTCGGGTCACCACCGGCCTGGAGCATAACCGGCTGGCCATGCTACTGGCAGTATTGCACCGGCATACCGGTGTAGTCACCTTCGATCAGGATGTATTTGCCAACGTAGTGGGCGGCGTGCGCGTCACCGAGACGGCCGCGGATCTGGCAGTGATCCTGGCGGTGATGTCGAGTCTGCGCAACAAGACCCTGCCGCAGGACATGGTGGTATTTGGCGAGGTCGGCCTGGCCGGCGAAGTTCGTCCGGTGCCCAATGGCCAGGAACGTTTGCAGGAAGCCGCCAAGCATGGCTTTAAACGGGCGGTGGTACCGAAGGGCAATGCTCCGCGCAAACCCATCGACGGATTACAGGTGACGCCAGTCAGCCGGCTGGAAGAGTTGCTGGATCTGTTCTAGTCACCGGGCTGTGAATCGAGCAGCTCGGAGAGTTCCCGTTCAAACAGGGCCGGGTCTTCGATGTTTAGTTCTACCAGACGATGCAGATGACTGGCGCTGTCAAGATCCATTTGCTGAAATTGCAGACCCAGCAGATGCTTGTCGCTGTGAATGATACGCACCTCGAAAGCCATGCGTGCATTGTCGGCCAGCACCAGTTGTAGTTGGTATATTCTTGAAAAATCGTCAGGCCCTTTCAACGGCTGTTTTACCAGGGCGCCGCGTAAACTGATGTCGAGCAGTTCGGTCGGCCACTGCCGATCGGCATCGGGATCGATCAGTTGCGCTTCGGTATTGAAACGGATGCGGGTGAACTGCCGGCGTTCGGAATCGACCATGCGTCAATCCAGGTAGAATTGCATCTTGATGTTGCCGATCTGGATGGTATTGCCGTCTTCCAGTTTGAGGCTGTGGTCTCCCAGTGGCTTGTTGTCCACCAGCGGCGGATGCTCGCCTTCCAGATGCGAAAGAAAGAAACCATCTTGACGTCGAGTGATCACGGCGGTGGCCACGCCCGGTTTGCCAAGGTTGGTCATCGAACGGTTGAGACTCAGGGTTTTGCCCAGGTTCTGGCCATTGAGAATCTGTAACCAGCCGTGACGATGTTCTATGGAGTGAAACGGTTCATCCGGTTGCGCTGATATCTCCTCGATCTGCGGCGCCGGAAAATCGTCGACGTGTGCCATGTCGTGAACTTCTTCGTACTTGTAGGCCAGGGTGTGCTTGCCAATGCGGATCACATCTCCGTCCTGCAGCAGGTGCTTGTCGATTTTGTCCTGGCCGACAAAGGTGCCGGTCTCGCTTTTGAGGTCCACCAGCACAGTGGTCTGGTCATGAGTATCCAGCCGGGCATGTTCCGGAGATACGGCCAGGCTGTCGATTTGAATCGTGCACTTGGGATCACGGCCGATCAGCATGCTGCCCTTGAGTACCGGGTAGATGCGCAGCACACTTCCCTTGAATGACAGCGTGAGTTTGGACACGGCCGACTCGACTCCCCTGCGGATAGCTGGATAGAAAATGCTAGATTTATCGTAAAATTATAGTCTTTTATTAATGTTATTACACAACAGGAGCGCTGGATAGCCCCCAGCGGACCGGGCGTGACGAAGGTGGGAATTTCAAGACCGCATGCCGGGCTGCAGGTAATGCTTACTGCTGCATTGCTCAATCCTCGGGTTCTGTGGGCCCGAGCTTCCAGCTTGGATCGATGTGAACGGTCTTGACTGCGCTGCCGGTGGTCTGGACGATTTCGATGGGATAATCGGCGATTAGCAGGCTGGTCCCGGGGTCCGGAATGTGTTCCAGGTATTCCAGGATCAGACCATTGAGGGTCTTGGGTCCCTCGGTGGGCAGGTCCCACTGTAATGCCTTGTTAAGTTCCCGAATGGTGATGCTGCCATCCACCAGGAAGGTACCGTCTTCCTGAATATGAATATCTCGATTAGAGGCGGCCGGATCGGTCGTAAACTCACCGACGATTTCCTCGAGAATGTCCTCCAGTGTCACCAGTCCTTGAATATCACCATACTCGTTAACCACCAGGGCAATGCGGCGCCGCTCGCGCTGGAAGTTGATCAACTGGGTATGCAAGGGTGTCGCCTCGGGGATGAAATAGGCATCGCGAATAATCTGCCGAAAACGGTCCTTGTTGAGTTCATCCTGCTGAAACAGGCCGACCGTACGGCGCAGATGTACCATGCCGATCACATGATCGATATCTCCTTCATAGACCGGCAGGCGGGTGTGCTGGCTTTCGGTCAGTTGCTTGACGATCTCGTCCCATTCCGCGGAAATGTCGATGCCAGCGATCTCGTTTCTCGGAATCATGATGTCCTCGACGCTGACTTTTTCCAGGTCCAGGATACTCAGCAGCATCTCCTGGTGACGCTGCGGTATCATGCTGCCGGCTTCGCTGACCACCACCCGCAGTTCCTCGCTGTTGAGCGTCATGCGGCCGGCCTCGTCGAGGCGTATACCGAACAGTCGCAGCAGGCCGTTGGAAATTCGGGTGATCAGCCATACAAACGGGTAGAAGATCCAGAGCAGTGGAGACAGGATGTATGAGGCCGGTAACGCATAGCGTTCCGGGTTGAACGCTGCCAGGGTCTTGGGGGTGACTTCTGAAAAGATCAGCACCACGATGGTCAGAGCAATTGTAGCGAGCAAGATGCCGGTTTCACCAAACAGACGAATCCCGATCAGGGTGGCAATCGCCGAGGCCAGAATGTTGACGAAGTTATTACCCAGCAGGATGACCCCGATCAGACGATCGGGTTTGTTCAGCAACCGCTCGGCCTTTTGCGCGCCCCGGTGCTGTTTCTCCGCCAGGTTGCGCAGGCGGTAACGGTTGAGACTCATCAGCCCTGTTTCGGAACCGGAGAAAAACCCTGATGCGATCAACAGGAAGATGAGTATGCCGATGAGCATACCAAGGGGTAATTCGTTCAAGAACGCGCAACCTCTGGCAGTTTGTTATCTGGTTGAATTACGAAGGACATGGCGGGTACTGTCAAGCGCTCAACAGCCTGTATATGGCATGTTGTCTGCTAACGGTTAAGGATCAGCTCAATCACAAACTTGCTGCCGAAGTAGGCCAGCATCAGGGTGATAAAGGCGACGATGGTCCAGCGAATGGCAATTCGCCCGCGCCATCCAAACTGGATGCGTCCCCACAACAGGATGGCAAACAGGATCCACGCAATAATCGACAGCACTGTTTTGTGGACCAGATGCTGGCCGAGGATATCCTCCAGGTACAGCCCGCCGCTAATCAGCGAGATGCTCAGCATGATAAAGCCCAGACCGATCATCTGGAACAGCAGGGTCTCCATGGTCTCCAGCGGCGGCAGGGCACGTACGATACCGCCGGGTTGCTTGTTATGCAGATGCGCATCCTGGAAATACAACAGCACGGCCTGCACCACCGCGATGCTCAGCAGGCTGTAGGCGAGTATCGAAATCATTATGTGAAATTCCAGACCGGTGGTGAGATCATGGGAGAGATGCTGGTGCTCGTTACTGATCAACCGCAGAATGATGGTGATAGCGGTAAACGGCAGTACCACGATACCCAGCGATTCAACCGGCCGGGTGAACGCCGAAACTAACAGCAACAGCGCCGCCAGCCAGCCGACGAGAGTTAATATGGTATAGAAGCCGACATCCAGCCCGTTGGCGGTAAACAGCAGTTGCCAGAGGAATACGCCATGCAGAATCACCGCGGCCAGACCGGTCAGCAACAGCCTTTTTCGCAGGGCAGGACTCGCGGGCACACCACTGGCGAGCGGGCGCCATAACAGGCCGCCAACCAGCAGATAGAGCAAGATCGCGGCAATTGCCGGAAGCAACATATAAGTTCCAAGGGAATTCATCACGCTCGAATCATCGCACAGCTCGATCGGCGAAGAAAGTGCGCTACGGGGTCGTTATGAATGGACAGCAGGCGTGAAAAACTGTGCGGTTGTTCAATGATTGTGCAATTGGTGTATAAAACGGCTGATTATCAAGGTCTTAGACTTGTGACCCTGGTATCATTTTGATTTACTTGGTCATGGCATCATCAGACGTTACGGTATTTAGAGCTAGAATTTAGTATACCAGGCTTGGCGGAGTTAATACTTAGATGGAACTGCAAGTTCTAGGTTGCAGCGGAGGCGTCGGTAACGGTCTGCGCACCACTACCTTGATGGTCGACAAGGATATCCTTATCGACGCGGGTACCGGTGTGGGCGATTTGAGCCTCGAGCAGATGGCCGGTATTCGGCATATCTTCCTGACGCATTCACATCTGGATCATATCGCCAGTATCCCATTGCTGGTGGACAGTGTATTTGATCAAATTCATGAACCGATCGTGATCCATGCATTGGAGCAGACCATCGACGCTCTGCGCCGCCACATCTTCAACAACGTCATCTGGCCCGATTTTGCCGCACTGCCGCATCCCGATCGTCCGGTATTGCGCTATGAAGCCATGGCGCCGGGCGAGGGCCTGCAACTGGGTAACATCAATTTCGAAATGGTCCAGGTCAATCATGCGGTACCCGGCGTCGGTTATGTCGTGCAAAACGACAGAAGTGTCTTCGCTTTCAGTGGCGATACCACGTCCAATGACACGTTCTGGGAACGCCTTAACCGGCTGGATCAGCTCGATATGTTGATCGTTGAGGCGGCTTTCCCCAATCGCGATATCGAAATTTGCCGCCGAGCCGGCCATTACTGTCCCTCGCTGCTGGCTGAGGACATTGCCAAGCTCGAGCATCACCCCGAGATCTATATTTCCCACAACAAGCCCGGCGGCGAGAGTGAGATCTTTGCCGAATGCAGCAGTTCCATCACCGGCCATTCCATCAACCGGCTCTCGGCCGGCGCCCGATTCGCGTTATAATTCCCGCCACGATTGCCGGTTTCGATGACCGGATTCAATTTTTTGTGAGGCAATATGTTTGACGGTCTGAGCGAACGGCTTGGGCAGACGGTTCGCAACCTGCGTGGTGTCGGCCGGCTGACCGAGGACAATATCAAGGATACGCTGCGCGAGGTGCGCATGGCCCTGCTGGAGGCCGATGTCGCCCTGCCGGTGGTCAAGGAATTCATCGAGCACGTACGCGAGAAGGCCCTCGGCGAGGAGGTGCTCAAAAGCCTGACGCCGGGCCAGGCGTTGATCAAGATCGTCAACGACGAGCTGGTGGACCTGATGGGTGCCGCCAATGACAGCCTGGACCTCAGCGTGACCCCGCCTGCGGTGATTCTTATGGCCGGACTGCAGGGCTCGGGCAAGACCACCAGCGTCGGCAAGCTGGCCCGCTGGCTGCAGGAGAAGCTAAAAAAGTCGGTCATGGTGGTCAGTACCGACGTCTATCGCCCGGCAGCCATCGATCAGCTCGAGACCGTGGCCGGACAGGTCGATGCGGCATTCTGTCCCAGCCGCAGTGACGAGGACCCGGTGGCAATCGCCAAACGGGCGCTGGAGCAGGCCCGGACCCAGCACAAGGATGTTCTGATCGTGGATACCGCCGGCCGGTTGCACATCGACGAGGGGATGATGGGCGAGATTCGGGCCCTGCATCAGGTCCTGGAGCCGATCGAGACCCTGTTCGTGGTCGACAGCATGACCGGCCAGGATGCGGCCAATACCGCCAAAGCCTTTCACGACGCGCTGCCGCTGACCGGCGTGGTCCTGACCAAGACCGATGGCGACGCCCGCGGCGGTGCGGCCCTGTCGATTCGCCAGATTACCGGCAAACCTATCAAGTTCCTCGGCACCGGTGAGAAGACCAGTGCCCTGGAGCCGTTTCATCCCGACCGGGTCGCTTCGCGCATTCTGGGCATGGGCGACGTGGTCTCTCTGGTAGAAGAGGCACACAGCAAGATCGATGTGGCCGAGGCCGAGAAGATGGCGGCCAAGCTGAAGAAGGGCAAGGGCTTCGATCTGGAGGATTTTCTCGCCCAATTTCAACAGCTTAAGAAAATGGGGGGGCTGGCCAGCATGCTCGACAAGTTGCCTGGCATGCCCAACGTGCCGGCAGGCGCGCTGGATGCTGCAGCCGGCGAGAGCCAGATGCGGCGCATGGAGGCAATTATTCACTCCATGACCCCCGAGGAGCGGCGTAAACCGGACATCATCAAAGGTTCGCGCAAGCGACGAATTGCCGGTGGTTCGGGGACCCAGATTCAGGACGTTAACCGGCTGCTCAAGCAATTTACCCAGATGCAGAAAATGATGAAGAAAATGGGCAAGGGCGGCCTGGGTAAAATGATGCGCGGGCTCAAGGGTGGCAACCTGCCTCCGGGGTTGATGTGAGCCCCTCTTCGAGGGACTGAAAAGGCAAAAATTCGGCCATTTTAGGCGCCTAAGCCCTTCACTTTTCCGCGATTTTCAGTACAATGCCCACCTCTTTAGAGAAGGCTGTCCGGCATTGGGTCGAGACGGCCTCAATTTATTTGGTTCAAGAGGTTATAAGTCACGATGGTAACCATACGTCTGGCGCGCGGTGGCGCCAAAAAGCGCCCCTTCTATCATGTAGTGGTCACCGATTCCCGCAATCGTCGGGATGGTCGGTATATCGAACGTGTCGGGTTCTTCAACCCGGTGGCCACAGGTAATGAAGTGCGCCTGAGCCTGAACAACGAGCGGATTTCGCACTGGCTGAGCCAGGGTGCCAAGGCCTCGGAGCGGGTCAGCAAACTGGTCAAAGAACAGGAAAAGAGCGCGGCGTAAACCCGTCGCTTTACCGTCCGGCCACAGCAGCGGACGGAGGAATCCACAGGCCATGCAGCATGCCGAAGACATGATCGTGTTGGGGCATATCAGTGGCCTGTTTGGTATCCAGGGGTGGGTGAAGGTCTACTCCCATACCGAACCTCTGGACAACATACTGAATTATTCGCCGTGGTACCTGTGGATGCAGGGAGAGTGGCTGCCCTTCAGAGTGATCAAGGGCAAACAGCACGGCAAGGGCCTGATCGTCCATCTGGAACAATGCCCGGATCGCGACAGCGCCGCGGCCCTGGTAGGCAAGGAGATCGCCATTCCCCGCCGGCAACTGCCGAAGCTGGAAGAGGGAGAGTATTACTGGAGCGATCTGCAGGGTCTGGAGGTAATAAATTTGCAGGATGTGGACCTGGGCAAGGTCACGCATCTGATGGAAACCGGCGCCAACGATGTGCTGGTGGTCGAACAGACCGAATCCGGACAGAAGAGAGAGCGCCTGATTCCCTATATACGCGAACAGGTGGTCAAGCAGGTGGACCTGGAACAGGGTGTTATCCGCGTCGACTGGGATCCGGATTTTTGATTCATGCCGGATTTGGCATGAAGGTTAAGTGACATGCGCTTCGACTTTATTACGCTGTTTCCGGAGATGTTCGGCGCGGTCACTGATTATGGAATCACCAGCCGGGCCATCAGCCGAGGGCTGGTTGAAGTCGGATTTTACAATCCGCGGGATTATGCGACCGACAATTACCAGACGGTCGACGATCGTCCTTACGGTGGCGGACCGGGAATGGTCATGATGGTGCCGCCGTTGCGTGATGCGATTCGTGATGCACGTTGCAGTGGCGAATCGCGGGGCCGGGTAATCTACCTGTCACCGCAGGGCCGCAAGCTCGACCAGGCCGGACTGGAAGCCCTGTCCAGCCAGTCGCACCTGATACTGGTGTGCGGCCGTTACGAAGGCGTCGACGAACGGGTCATCGAGGCCGAGGTCGACGAGGAGTGGTCCATCGGCGATTACGTCCTGAGTGGCGGTGAACTGGCCGCGATGGTGTTGATGGACGGTATCACGCGATTGTTGCCCGAGGCGCTGGGGCATGAAGATTCGGCGCAACAGGATTCCTTTTCGGAAGGGCTGCTGGATTTTCCCCAGTACACCCGGCCGGAGATGATAGACGGGAAGCAGGTTCCACCGGTATTGCTAAGTGGTGATCACAAGGCAATCCAACGCTGGCGGCTCAAACAGGCGCTGGGCAGGACCTGGTTGCGGCGACCCGATTTGCTGGAGTCGCTAGAACTGGATGAAGACAAACAGACTTTGCTGGCGGAATTCATACGCGAGCAAAATAGTGAATAACGAGGCACGAGCTTGGGAGCGATCACCATGAGCAACATTATCGATCAGTTAAACGCGGAACAGATGAACAAGGACATTCCGGAATTTGCCCCCGGTGATACTGTCGTTGTTCAGGTACGGGTCAAGGAAGGTAACCGTGAACGTCTGCAGGCCTACGAAGGCGTGGTGATTGCCAAACGTAACCGTGGACTCAACTCATCTTTCACCGTGCGCAAGGTGTCTCATGGTGAGGGTGTTGAACGTGTTTTCCAGACCTACAGCCCGACCCTGGCAGAAATCCAGGTCAAGCGCCGCGGTGATGTGCGTCGCGCCAAGCTGTATTACCTGCGCGATCGCTCCGGCAAATCCGCGCGTATCAAGGAAAAGCTTTCCAAATAAGCTGTACGGTATGCGAGTTCGGTCGATCGACCGCCAACCGGGAATCAGAATAACGGGTAGCCCTCGCGGGTTACCCGTTTTTTTGCGCGCGCGATTTGCACGTCCGTTGTTACTCATCCTTAGTTTACTGTTCGCACCATTTGCGGTTGCCGAAGATACCCTCAAAGAGATTCAGGCCCTGGCCGACAGCGGCGCCGTCACCCTTGCAGTGCGATTGCTTGATGAACGCCAGCCTACCATTCCTACAGAGCAAGGCGAGTGGATGGCCCTCGAGCGTGAACGCATTCGCATTTATCAAGCCAATGGTCGCTGGCGGGAGATGGCCGATCGTCTTACCGGTTTTCCGCGCAACATGCCTGACGATGACGTGCGCTGGGCCATGACCGAACGGGCCAATGCCTTTTTGAAACTCGACCAGCCACGGCAGGCGCTGTCAGTACTACGCGAGTTGATCTGGTCCGGCGAGATCGGACAGAACCAGGTCGACTGGCTTCGACGCTGGCGTGAACTGGTCATGGTCAGCTATGTGAGGCTTGGACTGGCGGAAGATGCCTACCAGGCCAGTCGCCAGTTTTACCGCGATTATCCTCCGCAGGACCGCGAGGATCGCTTGCTGCAGGCCCGCATTCTTTTGATGAGCGGTCGTCCCGAAACGGTGCCGGCATTGTTGAGTAAGGACCAGGATGCAGATGCGGGCATGCTGGTGCTATTGGCGCAATTGCGCGGCAATACCCGTTCTGCGAAAAAAGTGATGCAGGCCGGATTGCGTCACCTGCGCGGCAAGTGGGTCAAGGCCGAGGATCAGCATCATCTGTGGGCCGTGATTGCCGAGGCGGCTCAGCGCAGCGGGGATCGGCTGACCGAAGCGAATGCACTGGAACATGTTCTGGCTGTCCAGGGGGCACGTCCGTTGCCGGCAGGCCTGTTCAATTTCACCGCCGACTCCCTGTGGAATGCCTACCTGGATCTGGCTACCTATCTCGGTAACCAGCAGCAGTTTTTGATCGGTGACGATGCGGCCTGGTTCAAGGCGGCGAAGCAGGCCATGGCCAAGCAACCGGTGCGGGCCCGGGCCTACTATGCGTTGCTGATGTTCAAGGGCCAGACCGCGGCCAGCCGCAACCGGGCCGTGAAGAGTTTCATTGCCATGATGCGCGGGCGACAGCGGGGTGCCGCACTGGTTGAAACCCTGTTTCTTGACAGCAAGCAGTTCAGGGAACCGGGAGACATTCCGCTTGCGGCCCGACTCGAGCTGGTTGACATAGCGCTGGCCCGTCAGGAGATCGAGCAGGCCTCAAGATTGATGGCGACGATCGATCAGATACCCGCGGGGGAAGAGGCCTTTATCTGGCAATTGCGACGGGCTCGAATCCTTGTGCTGGGTGGCGAGATGACGGAGGGCCAGCAGACCCTGCGCGAGTTGCTCAAGAACCTGAAGAATCCGCAGCAACAACAACTCGATCAGATTCTGCAGGTGGGTTTTGACCTGCAGACCGCCGGGGCGCACGAAGCAGCGCTGGAAATGTTTGCAGCCTTGCAGCAGCTAACCACCGATACCAAGCGTAAACGGGAGCTCTATTACTGGATGGCCGACTCCCACCAGTCGCTGGAAGAGTATGCCGAGGCGGCGCGGTTGTATCTCAAGTCGGCTATGTTGATCGGCCCTGATGCCATGGACCCCTGGGCACAGACGGCCCGTTACCAGGCCGGCGTGGCGCTGGCCCGTGCCGGGTATTACGATGACGCCCGGGCTTTGCTGAATCATCTGTTGCGGGTCACCAAAGACAAGGGTCGGCGTGCGGCCTTGCGCCAGGAGTTGCACAAGATCTGGTTACTGGAAGGCGGTCGCGGTGGCGATGAGTCGGCCGTGTTTACAGAGGATGACGTAACGGCGAGCCCGCTTTAGGTACTTGCGGCGTTCCATCCAGCGAGGTGAAAGAAAACGGGATCGACTCAAGTTTCATTCCGGTATTTTTCTGGACGGCAAAATGCAAAAACGGTTCGGAACCATCTTTGGTCTTCTGTAACACCCCCAGCCGCTGGCCACGATTGATCTCCATACCCGGCTGAAATTTTACCGAGTCCGGTGCCAGGTTGGCATACAGTCCGAAAGTGCCGTCTCGATGCAGGATGCGGACGTAATACGTGGCATGATCGGACTTCGGGGACAGTTTTCCTTTTTTCTTTTCCACCATAGTGCCGCTGCGCGCAGCATTTACCGGGCTTTCCTCCGGCATCGGAATATCGACCGCGTAGCGGGTCAGCGTATGTTGCTTGTGACTTTGCTCGCCGTTAAATGCCTGGCTTATCGTGAACTCCTTGCGCGAAGGAAAGGGCGGCAGGTAAGGTTTACCGGAAATATGTTTCGCGTTCGGGTCGCCGAGCACGAAGCGCGTCGCGTAGGCGTAGTTCCAGGGCAAGTCAGGTTGGATGGGGCTGAAGCGGGTTAATGGTTCGCGTGATCCCGCGGCAATCACCTTGTGAATCGGTAACGGCGGTTCAGCCGCCATGTTTTGCATCTGTTTGGCCGAGAACTCCAGTTCAATCGGGCTTGGCAGACTGTTGCTGACCTCGAAGATTGGGGCTTCCTGTTTGCCCAGCAGGTGAATGATGACCTGTTGTTGGGTCGGCAGGTTGTTGCCGGATTCGACGCGAGGACCTTCACCCTGCGGTGGAATATCGCTGTAGTGCCAGATTCCGGAATCATCCTGGTATTTATATAGTTCTGCGCCGGCGGCGCTACTGAATAACAGAAATATACTCGCGATATAACAGCGCCACGGGCACGATGCGCGCTTCAGCGATCGAGGCATCTCGAATCGACTCATTCTCACTGTTTTTAACTCCTCCGCAACTTAACTGTCATTTATTGATTTTATTGAGTTGACCACCGGTTTCATCCTGATGGTACCTGAACTATAGTTGCGTATATTGATAGCCTGACTATGACAGAATACGTTTTGCTGTCCCAATAGTAAATCCGGGTATTTACCTATGAAACAGTCCCGTTTTCAAATTGTCACACCGACCGGCGCACTGGTCGTCAGCATGACGGGACACACCATTACCGGCATCGATCTGCGGACTCGTCCATTAAAGAATCTGCCACCAGCACGTAACGAGAATGAAAAACGAATCGCGGCCGAACTCAAGGCTTATTTCTCGCATGCGAATACGCCCTTGCGCTGGCCGTTACAGATCGAAGGCAGCGATTATCAGCAGCGGATCTGGCAGGCACTGCGGGAGATTCCCGCCGGCAGTGTCAAAACCTATGGCCAACTGGCCGCGGAAGTGGGGGGATCGCCACGTTCGGTCGGTAACGCCTGTCGACAGAACCCGGTACCTATATATATTCCCTGTCACCGGGTCGTGGCTCGCAACGGGCTCGGCGGCTTTGCCGGCAAAACAGCCGGACCCCGTCTCGAACTCAAGCGCTGGCTGCTGCAGCATGAGGGTGCCAGGTTGCCGGCATGAGTAATTCGACGCAGGACCTGATCGAACAATTTCTGGATGCGTTATGGATGGAGCGGGGGTTGAGTGAAAACACCCTGGCGGCATACCGATCCGATCTCAGTCAGTTCGGTCACTGGCTCAAGGAGCAGGGCAGTGAGTCGCTGCGCTGCGTGCGACGTGAACAGATTCAGGATTACCTGGCTTATCGCCTGGAAGCCAAACGCAGTCCCCG
>JASFNY010000013.1:0-15136 GCA_050116795.1 Thiohalophilus sp. | reverse complement strand
GTACTGACAAGAATAAGGGCGTATTCGGTCATAGCAGTGACATGTGATGAGGGACGAAAGACGAAACAAAAAGGTTTTTCGTCAGTAAGCCATATGTAAGCATATCATCCATCCGATCTGTTTGAGACCGATCAAATCCCTTGCGGGATATGCCAGAATATCAAGGGAATCGATGTCTTCCCCGATAATCTCAGATCATTTGACCCGCATACCCGGCTCGGCGCCCGCGTGCGGCTCGAGGATCCAGAGATCCTTCCCGCCCGGTCCGGCTGCCAGCACCATACCTTCGGAAACGCCAAAGCGCATTTTGCGTGGTTTCAGGTTGGCCACCATGACAGTGAGTTTGCCTTCGAGATCTTCCGGCTGATAAGCCGACTTGATCCCCGCAAAGACGTTACGTGTCCCGTCGCCGATATCCAGGGTAAGTTGTAACAGCTTGTCCGCGCCCTCGACGTGCTCCGCCTTGACGATGCGGGCAATGCGTAAATCAATTTTGGCAAAATCATCGAACTCTATCTGTTCAGCAATGGGCTCAATGTTTGCGGCCGGTTGTGCGGCGGCAGGGGCTGCCTGTTGCAGGTCCTGTTTGGATTCGTCGATCATGGCGTCGATATGCTCCTTTTCGATACGGGTCATCAACGGCTTGAACTTGTTGATAGTATGGCCGGTCAGTGGCGATTGCACATCCTCCCAGTGCAACGCCTCGATGTTAAGAAATGCCTCGGCGCCGGCGGCCAGTTTCGGCAATACCGGTTTGAGATAGGTCAGCAATACACGAAACAGGTTCAGACCGACACTGCAGATGTCCTGCAGGGCCTGATCACTACCTTCCTGCTTGGCCAGGACCCAGGGTTTTTCCGCGTCGATATACTGGTTGGCGTGGTCCGCAAGGGTCATGATCTCACGCATGGCGTGCCCGAACTCGCGTTGTTCGTATAGTTCGGCAATTTGATCGCGGGCGCCGGCAAACTGTTCGTAGAGTGCCGGTTCGCTGCATTGTTCGGACAGCCGGCCATCGAAGCGCTTGTGTATGAATCCGGCACAGCGGCTGGCGATGTTGACTACCTTGCCGACCAGGTCCGAGTTCACCCGCTGCTGGAAGTCTTCCAGGCTCAGGTCGATGTCCTCGATGCCGCTGCCGAGCTTGGCGGCGAAGTAATAGCGCAGGTATTCCGGGTTGAGATGCTTCAAATAGGTCCGCGCCTGAATGAAGGTGCCGCGCGACTTGGACATCTTTTGCCCGTTGACGGTGAGAAACCCGTGGCAGTAAACCGCGCTCGGCGTTCGGAAGCCCGCGCCATCAAGCATGGCCGGCCAGAACAGCGTATGGAAATAGGCGATGTCCTTGCCAATAAAATGGTAGACCTCGTGCTTGCTGTCCTTGCTCCAGTAGTCATCGAAATCGAGATCGTTCTGTCGATCGCACAACTGTTTGAAGCTGGCCATGTAACCGATAGGCGCATCCAGCCAGACATAGAAATACTTGCCCGGGGCATCCGGAATCTCGAAGCCGAAGTAGGGTGCGTCGCGGGAGATATCCCAGTCCTGCAACCCGGCGTCGAACCATTCGTGCAGCTTGTTGGCGATTACCGGCTGGACGTGATCGCCCAGGGTCCAGTCGCGCAGCATGGCCTCGAAATCGCCGAGGGCGAAAAAGTAATGTTCTGACTCTTTTTCTATAGGCGTGGCGCCGGAGATGACCGAGACCGGGTTCTTCAGTTCGGTCGGGGTATAGGTCGCGCCGCAGGCCTCGCAGTTATCGCCGTACTGGTCGGCTGCACCGCAACGCGGGCACTCACCCTTGATGAAACGGTCCGGCAGAAACATGTTTTTTTCCGGATCGAAGGCCTGCTTGATCACCCGCGTATGGATGTGCCCGGCCTCGCGCAGCCGGGTATAGATTAACGAGGCCAATTCGCGGTTTTCGCTCGAATGGGTCGAGTGATAGTTGTCGAAGCCAATGCCAAAGTCGGCAAAGTCGGCGGTGTGTTCCTCGTGGGTGCGGGCAATCAGGGCCTCGGGATCGATGCCCTCGCTCTGGGCGCGCAGCATGATCGGTGTGCCGTGGGCGTCATCGGCGCAGACATAGGTACAGCGGTGCCCTTGCATTTTCTGGAACCGGACCCAGATATCGGTTTGAATGTACTCCACCAGGTGGCCGAGGTGTATCGAGCCGTTGGCGTACGGCAGGGCACTGGTAACGAGTATATTTCGTACTGTGGACATGGTTCCTGATCGCCGAAAAGTGAGGCTTGCAAAAGCCGCATACCCTAGCAGGAATGCGCGTTTGCGGCCAGTTACAAATGATTTACCTTGAAGTTGACGGGGTTTTGAGGCCAAATTCGCACTCGCTTCGGAATTTGTGTACCATACGCCACCCGTGAATTAGTTGTGTAATTTACTCAGTTATTTAGCCACATAAATTATCAGGAGAAACGAGATGGCAGACGTCTCCCAGACACAGATTGAAGATGCGCTGAAGCAGGTCACCGATCCGAACATGGAGAAGGATCTGGTCAGTGCCAAGGCGGTCAAGGACATCAAGATTGACGGCGACAAGGTGAGCGTCGACATCGTGCTCGGTTATCCCGCGGCGGGCTACAAAGACAAGCTGGCCAGTGAGCTGAAAGAAAAAGTCGAAGCTATCGACGGTGTCAGCAGCGCCGAATTTAATATCACCTGGAAGATCGTTTCACACAGCGTTCAGAAAGGTGTCGAGCCTATCAAGGGCGTGAAGAACATCATCGCTATCGCTTCCGGCAAGGGCGGGGTGGGCAAATCCACCACCGCGGTCAATCTGGCCCTGGCCCTGAGCGCGGAAGGTGCGACAGTCGGCATTCTGGATGCGGACATCTATGGCCCCAGCCAGCCTCGCATGCTTGGCGTGCACGGTCAGCCGGAATCCGAAGACGGCAAGACTCTGCAGCCGATGATGAACTATGACATCCAGTCCATGTCCATCGGTTACCTGATCGACGAAGAGACCCCGATGATCTGGCGTGGCCCGATGGTTACCCAGGCGTTGGAACAGCTGCTCAACGACACTCAGTGGAAGGATGTCGATTACCTGATCATCGACCTGCCACCGGGCACCGGTGACACCCAGTTGACCCTGGCCCAGAAGGTGCCGGTCACCGGTGCGGTCATCGTGACCACCCCGCAGGACATCGCCCTGCTCGACGCCCGCAAGGGTCTGAAGATGTTCGAGAAGGTCGAGGTGCCGGTGCTGGGTATCATCGAGAACATGAGTATCCACATCTGCTCAAACTGCGGTCACGAAGAACATATCTTCGGTGAAGGTGGCGGTCAGCGTATGGCCGAAGAGAGCCACGTCGACCTGCTCGGGGCCTTGCCGCTGGACATGTCGATTCGCAGTTCGACCGACGAGGGCAAGCCTTCAGTGGTAGCTGATCCGGAAGGTCGGGTAGCGGAGATTTACCGGGACATCGCCCGTCATGTCGCGGCCAAGCTGGCGCTCAAGTCCAAGGATTACAGCGCCAGCTTCCCGAAGATCGTGATTCAGAACAACTGATCACATCGCTTCGAGGGCAATATAAAAAAGACCGGCTTTTGCCGGTCTTTTTGTTTATGGGATTTGATTTATTCCTGGCGTCATTGCGAACGAAGTGACGCGATCTCTTTGTTCTAATTATGTTTGTTTCGCCTCGCCACTACGTGGCTGAGTATTTTAAAGCGCTGTCCCGCCAGCGCGCCTCGGGTTCATTTCTTTGTCACGCGACAAAGAAACGAACCAAAGAAAACGCGCCCCGGGGGCGCTTGTCACCCTGACCCGGTCACACCGGGTCAGGCCGATACCCTGCGCGCCGCCCGCCAACCGGGCGCTGCCGCCGCCGCTCTCGGCCATCCCTGGCCTTCGCGGCATTAGTACTTCCTGTACGTCACTCGCGCGATGCTTCGCATTGGTCGCGCTCGAACAGTGCTCGCGGTCTGATCCCGGTTGGCGGGCGGTGCTCGGCAGCGCCCAAGGGGGTGAAAACCGACTAAGCAAGAGGTGTGCTGTAACAGATAGTGCGATGTGAGTTCGAGGGATCTTCAAGCCCCTTTGGGCCACGCCGCGTCTCGCAGGCAAAATCCGAACCAAGCGAGCCCTTTGTTCGAGCAAGATTTGCTAGCCGCAATAACATGCAGGCGCAGCAAATCAGCGAGTTGGGCGAGCGCGGATTTTGGCGAGAAACGCGGGCAGCCTCGCGTTAGCGAGGCCGGGGCCCCAGGGAGGAGCTTCTTTGGGTACTTTCTTGTCGATACAAGAAAGTACCTCGCCGCGCGGGCGCGAGAGCCCGCTTCAAAAATTTCAGGTCGCCCGAAGGGCGAGCAATATTGAATAACACCGGATATGGCTGGCGGTGGCCAGCTAGATTCCCCACGATACCCAATACGCCCCGTTTTCCATTAGAATAGGCCATCGTTTACGAGGAGTGGGGCAGTATGAGTATCAAGGCCGACAAGTGGATCAAGCGCATGGCCGAGCAGGAAGGAATGATTGAGCCGTTCGAGCCGGGCCAGGTGCGCGAGGCAAATGGGCAGAAGATCGTTTCCTATGGAACATCGAGCTACGGTTACGATGTGCGCTGTTCGGATGAGTTCAAGATCTTCACCAATATCAATTCGGCCATCGTCGATCCCAAGGATTTCGATCACCAGAGCTTTGTCGACTTCAAGGGTGACGTCTGCATCATTCCTCCCAACTCTTTTGCACTGGCCCGAACGGTGGAGTATTTCCGTATTCCACGATCTGTGCTGACGGTCTGCCTCGGCAAGTCGACCTATGCCCGTTGCGGCATCATTGTGAATGTCACGCCGCTGGAACCGGACTGGGAAGGTCATGTCACCCTGGAGTTTTCCAATACCACGCCACTGCCGGCCAAGATTTACGCCAACGAAGGGGTGGCGCAGATGCTGTTCTTCGAGTCGGACGAAGTCTGTGAAGTGTCTTACAAGGATCGTGGCGGCAAGTACCAGGGTCAGCGCGGCGTGACCCTGCCCAAGGCCTGAAGGTTATTCTTCCAAAGGTTCAGCCGGTTTGCCGTTATAACGGCGCATCTGCAAGAGGATGATATCGCCGTCTTCCTCAATGCGCCGCGACCGGTAGGGCAGGTAACCCAGTTCTTTTGCACACCAAAACCTGTAAGTGCGTTTCCGCTTCTTGTCGTAGTATTCCATGATCACCGTGTGCATCTTACCCAGTTGCGTGTCGAAAACTTTTTCACCACGCGGGATCAGTTTGTATGTTTCGATACGCTTTTTATCGGCGATGCGATATTCCAATGGCCGTACACTCTGTTGCAGGTCGATCATCATGGCTACCTGGAAGCTGAGAAGATCCTGATCGATTGGTTTCAGTGGGTGAATCTTGTCTATCAAACTATGGCGTAACTCACCTGCTTGATAATCGAAATCAACTTCAAATGTCTCCGGGTCTTTACCGCTTTTGTGATATCGGTAATGCAATGGTTTTACCTTGCCATCTACAAGTCGAAAACGGCTGGTTTCCTCGACGGTCTCGGAGAAAAACAACGCGACGACACCTTCGGCTTTGGTTACCGCTTGCATCAGATATAAATCGTCTTGCAGATGCTTGAGTTCGTGGCGGTTGCTGCCCAGATGAAAGTCGTTTTTGCTGACGTTGTATTCCAGGGTAAACGGGGACAGGCTTGCTTCGCTGAAGACTGGGCCGCTGAACAGGAGTGCAATCAATATATAAAGCAGTCGGGGCATGCGGTTTATCCAGTCGGATTTATGGGCCTGTTTATCTAACCTTATAACTTTTTCGACCTGCCATAGCCTGCAGGGTTCAGTTATTCAGTTGCAGGGGGCGTTGCTGTGGTTTGTCGTCAAAATAGACGATGTCATCTTCCATATGCAGTCTGCCTTGAGCTATCCACTCAACCACTTGCGGATAGATGCGGTGTTCCTGGATGTGGACCCTTTGCGCCAGGCTTTCCGGTGTGTCGTCATCTTCAATAGGTACCGCGGCCTGCAGAATCACCGGGCCACCATCCAGTTCGGGCGTGACATAGTGAACACTGCAGCCATGTAGATCATCCCCGGCATCCAGTACCCGCTGATGGGTATTGAGACCCTTGTAACGGGGCAGCAGCGAAGGGTGAATATTGATCATTCGCCCCTGGTAGTGGCGCACGAAGTCATCGCTGAGGATTCGCATGAAGCCGGCCAGCACGATCAGTCCGGGTTGATAGCGATCGATTAGTTGCTGCAGTGCGTGATCGTAGTCTTCGCGAGTGGCGAAATCGCGGTGACTGAGGATCTCGGCGGGGATACTGGCCTGTTCGGCCCGTTTTAGACCGTAAGCGTCCGCGCGGTTGCTGATCACTGCCACGATTCGGGCCGGAATATCGGTCGAATGGATCTGATCGATCATGGCCTGTAGATTGGTGCCGCTACCCGAAATCAGTACCACGACCGACAGTGGGTTCTGTGCCGAGTAATTGCTCATAAATTCAGCGAAGGATCACCTGCGGGTCACCCTGTGCCGATTCAATACGACCGATCACCTGTGGCGATTCACCCTGTTCCTGCAGGATCTGCAGGCTGCGTTCCACATCGGCGTCGGCAACGATCAGCACCATGCCCACTCCATTGTTAAAGGTGCGGAACATCTCGTTGTCTTCGATGTTGCCCTGTTCCTGCAACCAGTCGAAGATCGCCGGACGCTGCCAGCTTTGACGTTCGATCACAGCGGCCGTATCGCTCGGCATGACCCGCGGCAGGTTCTCAAGCAGTCCACCGCCGGTGATATGTGCCAGGGCATGAACGCTGACTTTTTCGAACAGTGACAGGAGCGGTTTGACATAAATGCGTGTCGGCTCGAGCAGGGCCTCACCCAGGGTGGTGCCGTCAAAGGCACTGTCGAGCGGCGCCTTGCTGACCTCCAGGACCTTGCGAATCAATGAATAACCGTTGGAGTGAGGGCCACTGGACGGCAGCCCGATCAGTACGTCGCCACTGGCCACCTGGCTGCCATCGATAATTCGGCTTTTTTCCACCACGCCGACGCAGAACCCGGCCAGATCATAATCGTCGCCCTGGTACATGCCCGGCATTTCTGCGGTTTCCCCGCCACTCAGGGAGGCACCGGCCTGTCGGCAGCCTTCGGCAATGCCTTTGATAACGTCCGCCGCCGCATCCACATTCAGTCGGCCGGTGGCATAGTAGTCGAGGAAGAACAGCGGCTCGGCACCTTGCACGATCAGATCGTTGACGCACATGGCGACCAGATCGATGCCGATGGTATCGTGACGCTGCATCTGCATGGCCAGTTTCAGCTTGGTGCCGACGCCGTCGGTGCCGGCGACCAGTACCGGTTCGCGGTAGCGGTTCGGCGGCAGTTCGAACAATGCCCCGAAACCCCCGAGTCCCCCCATCACTTCCGGGCGCCGGGTGCTGGTGGCAAAGGGTTTAATGCGGTCGATGAGTCGGTTTCCGGCGTCGATATCGACACCGGCATCACGATAACTCAGGCCACCCTGTGGCGGGGCACTGTCACTGGACACAAAAGACTCCTGAAAATTAGAGAATGGGGCGCCACTTTTCGGTGCCGCTTCAAGGCATAATTTGCGCTAGTCTACCAATTCGGCCGTCGGCTTGGAATCCATCGCCGCTCACCCGTTACAATGGCCTATTGCAACGTCAGAAGGAATGGCAATCGAATGAAGTATTTCAAACAGCTCGGGATCATTATCGCAGGTTTCATGTGGCTGGCGACGCCATTGCAGGCGGATCAGGTATCGGGGCTCTATGAGGCCCGGGTTCCGGTCGAGTCCCAGGCACGGGACGCGCGTGATGTGGCGCTGAAGACGGCATTACACCAGGTTCTGGTGCGGGTCACCGGTCGGCGTAATGTCCTGGCGATGTCCGCGGATCTCGAGCAGCAGCTCGATAAGGCGCCCCGGTTTGTTCAGCAATTTCGTTACCAGAGTCGTGAGGCGGTGAAGGAAGGCGAACCAAGCGAGCTGTTATGGGTACGTTTCGATAAACGTGCCGTCGATCAGGTGCTGCGTGAGCATCGCCTGCCGGTCTGGGGGAGCACCCGTCCCGCCACCCTGGTCTGGCTGGTGATCGACGATCGACGCACACGCGAGTTGCTGAGCAATGATATGCAGACGCCTGCCCGCCAGGTATTGATGGAGCAGGCCAGTTTGCGCGGCATTCCTTTGCGCCTGCCATTGATGGATCTGACCGATCGCTCTGCGGTAAGTATCAGTGATGTATGGGGAAATTTTGAAGACAACCTGCTGCAGGCCTCCAAACGCTATGATGCCGAGGCAGTACTGGCGGGCAGGGTGGCCAAAACCAGTTCGGGGGGCTGGACTGCGCGCTGGACCCTGTACCAGGATGGGCGCAGCCAGGAGTGGAACGCCTCGGGTCATTCCCTCGAGGAAACCATCTCACCGGCAGTCAACCAGCTGGCCGATGCGCTGGCGGAACAGTTTGCTCACCTTGGCCAGAACGATCTGAGTGAAAAACTGCGGGCCCGTATCACCGGGGTCAGGAACCTGGCCGACTACAACCGGGTCGTGAATTATCTGAATGGCCTCTCCATCGTCGAAGGTGTTAGCGTCGAGCAGCTTGAATCGGACACGCTGGTGCTGATCCTGACCAGTCGCCAGGGGCGCCTGGCGATTAACCAGGCAGTGTCCCTGGGCCATACCCTCAAGCCGGAGACCTTATTGATGGATCACGCCAATCAGCCGGGCTTCAGCCTGCCGGTCACCGATCAGGGTAATGGCGGTAACAAGAATGATCCGACGTCAGAACAGAACCAGGCCGTGGACCTGCAGTATCAGCTGTTGCCGTGAATCTGCGCCAGTTGCCCAACCTGATCAGTATCCTGCGCATCTTGCTGGTGCTGCCGGTGGTCTGGGCCCTGTTGCGTGGCGATTATCGTACCGCGCTGGTTTTGTTTATGATTGCCGGCCTGTCGGACGGGCTGGATGGTTACCTGGCCCGTCGCTACGGCTGGATCACCCGGCTGGGAGGATTGCTGGATCCGCTGGGCGACAAGTTGCTGATGGTGTGTGGTTACCTGACACTTGGCTGGATAGAAGCCCTGCCGGGCTGGCTGGTCGGCACGGTCATCGCCCGTGACGGGATCATTGTCGGTGGCACGCTGGCTTATCGCTGGTTGATAGGTACGGTGAAGACCGAGCCGCTGTTGATCAGCAAGATCAATACCGGGCTGCAGATCGTCCTGGTATTGCTGGTCATCCTCTCCCTGGCAGGTTTGCTCGAACTGCCGTTGCTGGTGAAGGGACTCATGTACCTGGTGTTCGTTACCACGGTCATGAGTGGCATCGCTTATGTGACTCTGTGGAGTTTTCGGGCGTGGCAGGCCTGGCCGCAAAGGAGAAAACGGACATGAATACACAACAACAATGGCTGCTGTTGGTCGTACTGGGCACGATCGGTCTGGTCCTTTACCTGCTTGGACCGATTCTGGCGCCGTTTGTGACTGCGGCCATTCTCGCTTACATGGCGGATCCCCTGGCGGATCGCCTGCAGACCTGGAAAATGCCGCGTACTTTAGCGGTAGTGGTGGTTTTCATGCTGCTGGCGGCCTTTGCCCTGTTGTTGTTGCTGGTCCTGGTGCCGCTGATCGAGGATCAGCTTCGAGTACTGGTTCAGAAGTTACCCCGTTATATAGATTGGCTGCAGGCCGAGGGTTTGCCCTGGCTGACGTCTCGCCTGGGCATGGAGGAGACCACCCTGGATCTCGCCACCCTGAAAAACGCCATTCAGCAACACTGGCAGCAGGCCGGTGGTGTGGTTCGCGAGATGATAGGGCAGGTCTCGCGCTCGGGCCTGGCGCTGGTCGGCTGGATAGCCAACCTGCTGGTGACTATCGTGGTGGCTTTCTACCTGCTGCGTGACTGGGATGATCTGGTTGAACGTTTGCACGCCTTGCTGCCACGTCGCAACGAAGCGGTTGTCGCGCGCCTGGCCCGCCAGTCGGACGAGGTGCTGGGATCGTTTTTACGCGGGCAGTTGCTGGTCATGCTGGCGCTGGGCCTGATCTATTCGGTTGGCCTGTCGATTATCGGTGTGGACTTTGCGCTGTTGATCGGCCTGGTGGCCGGCCTGATCAGTTTTGTGCCCTATCTGGGTACGATCGTCGGGGTTGTAGTCGCCCTGATCGCCGCGCTGCTGCAGTTCCATGATCCGCTCTACCTGGGTTATGTCGGTATCGTGTTCATCATCGGTCAGATGCTCGAGGGCATGGTACTGACGCCCCTGCTGGTTGGTGATCGCATCGGCCTGCACCCGGTGGCGGTCATCTTTGCGGTGCTGGCCGGGGGCCAGCTGTTTGGGTTTGTCGGTGTGCTGCTGGCCCTGCCGGTGGCGGCGGTGGCCATGGTGCTGCTGCGTCACGCGCATGAGCAGTATCGGCAGAGTCGTCTGTATAACGAGAACAGCGATACGGGGACGGCATGACTTGGCAGTTGCCGCTGGGGATCAGGCTGCAGGACGCTGCCACCTTTGAGAACTTTCTACCGCCAGGTAATCAGGAGGCAATCGCCGCCCTGCAGGCACCAATCTCAAGTGCGCCGTCAATCTACCTGTGGGGTGCCACCGGCACCGGGAAATCCCACCTGTTGCAGGCGGTGTGTCACCAGAGCGAGGCGCAGAAGCGGCGTGCGGCCTATTTGCCGCTGGGTGAACCGGGACTGTCACCGGCCATGCTTGAAGGCATGGAGCAGTTTGACCGTGTGTGCCTCGATGATCTGGACCGGGTCGCCGGCGACACCGCGTGGGAGACCGCGCTGTTTCATGCCTACAATCGAATCACGGCGGCCAGTCACCAGCTGATCGTGACCTCTGAAAAGCCCCTCGCTGCGCTGCAGATTCAGCTGCCGGATTTGCGCTCGCGGCTGGGTTGGGGCCCGGTATTTCAGCTGCAATCCCTGTCCGACGCGGGCAAGCGCCAGGCCCTGCAACAGCGGGCTGCGGCGCGCGGGGTTGAACTGGAGGACGAGGTAGCGGACTACCTGATGAAACGCTGTCCGCGGGACATGGCCTCACTGTTCGGGTTGCTTGAAGGGCTGGATGAGGCATCGCTGGTTGCCCAGCGCCGGCTCACTATCCCGTTCGTCCGCGAGTATCTGAGTCGTCGCGCTGCGCCCTGAGCTGACGGCCGCGGTAGCGGGCGAACAGCACTGCTCCGATATAGAGCAGCACGCTGAACAAAATCTCCAGTCCGGCATACAGACGCACCGGGGGATTGCTCCAGGCCTCGACCACCCCGTGAATGAAATAGATCAACACCAGAAAGCTGGCCCAGGCATGAGTGTATGGGCGCCCGTGCAAAAGCCCGCGTAGCGGGAACAACAGCGGTCCCACCAGCAGCACCAGTACCAGCGAGACTGGCAGGGTCTGCGGCGGGGCCAGCACGGTTTGCCAGAGCATGAGCAGGGCCAGCAGGGCAAAGTAGGCCGTCAGTGTCAGCCAGCGTGAGAAACCAATGATGGTCATTTGCTCAGGACGCGGTTTGCCCGGCATTGAGCTGGGCCAGGGCAGTCTGTGCCAGCCGCTTGCCGAGCGCCCGGGCAAGCACTTTCTCGTCTTCATCCACCGGCAGGTCGCTGTTGGGCCCCGCAAGATGGCTGGCTCCGTAGGGGGTACCGCCACTGCGGGTGCTTTGCAGGGTGGCCTCACTGTAGGGAATTCCCAGAAGCAGCATGCCATGGTGCAGCAATGGCAGCATCATCGAGAGCAGGGTGGTCTCCTGGCCGCCATGGATCGAACCTGTCGAGGTAAATACCGCGGCGGGCTTGCCGACCAGCTCCCCCTGCAACCAGAGGGGGACGCTGCTGTCGAGGAAGTATTTCATAGGCGCTGCCATGTTGCCGAAGCGGGTCGGACTGCCCAGTGCCAGCCCCGCGCACTCCTGCAGGTCTTCCAGGCGCGCATAGGGCGCGCCACTGTCCGGCACCGGCGGATCGACGGCTTCACTGGTTGTTGAAACTGGCGCCACGGTACGCAGCCGGGCTTGCATGCCTTCCACCTGTTCAACGCCACGGGCAATCTGGTGAGCCAGTTCGGCGGTCGCGCCATAGCGGCTGTAATAAAGCACCAGTATCTCGTTCATCAGAGTATCTCCAGTACGTTTTCCGGTGGTCGTCCAATGATGGCTTTGCCGTCTCGCACCACGATTGGTCGTTCTATCAACTTCGGATGTTCGAGCATGGCATCGATTAGTTCGTCACGTCCAAGCGATTGATCATCAAGATTATTTTCCTTGTATTCGGGCTCTTTTTTGCGCATCAGGTCGCGCGGTTCCAGGCCCAGCAAATCCAGGATTTGCACCAGTGTGGCGCGATCCGGTGGTGACTTGAGATATTCAACGATTTGCGGTGCAAACCCCTGCTGTTCGATGAGCTCCAGGGTCTGGCGTGACTTTGAACAACGCGGATTGTGATAGATAGTCAGGCTCATAACAGGTCACTTAATGTTTTATAACGGTGTAAAAACTGCTTTGGTATTCTATCTGCTGTTGTCTTGACAGCCTATAGGGTCAGGGATACATTCATCTGACTTCCTTTACCTGACCCTGTCCAATGCGCCGAGTCTCCTTGACCCTGTTTTTTAGCTGGTGTGTGGCCCTGCTGGCATTGACCGCTTGTGCTGTTTCCGCCCCTGTACAGGAAATGAGCAACGCGCGTCAGACCATCCAGGCCGCGCGCGAGGCTGGTGCAGAACAACATGCTCCTGAACTGCTTTCGGTCGCGGAAAATCTTCTCGACAAGGCTGCGCACAAGCTGGAACAGGGTAATTATCCGGTTGCACGCGATCTGGCACTCGAGGCCCAGGAGCAGGCCATGAATGCCCGTCACAAGGCTCTGCAGAAAAGCGGAAACAGACCTCAAAACGACTGATCTATGCTTGCCATATTGATTCAAGTCACTAAACTTGTGTGAATAGTGTCATACTTCAAAAGTTTGAAAGTTGCTTCCTTGACAGGCATTTACAGCGAATGCTAGGTTGCATTATGTAACACACTGGCCTTTAACCGAATTCATTTCAACCTGGAGTCCATAACAATGAAAATAGTTAACTCGCTTAAAATCGCAGGACTGCTGATCGCCGCGGTCAGTCTTTCTGTCGGTTGTGCGGGCACTACTGAGGAAGCGCAGGAACCGGCTCCTGCCCCGGCGCCGGCGCCTGAAGAAGCTGCTCCGATGGGTCCTGACATGGGTAGCATGTCCCAGTACACCGTTGTCGGTGGCGACAACCTGTGGGATATCTCCGGCAAGTCGGAAATCTACGGCAATCCTTATCAGTGGCCGCTGATCTACAAGCAGAACAGCAACCAGATAGAAGATGCCGATCTTATCTATCCCGGTCAGGTTCTGGATATCGATAACAACCCGTCCAGCGCCGATGTTGACGCTGCTGTACGGCATGCCCGGACCCGCGGAAGCTGGTCAGTGGGCGCGGTCGAGGAATCCGATAAGGGTTATCTCGCCCAGTAAGATCAAGTTCGGCAAAGTCCGATACTGCGAAAAGGGCCCTCCGGGGCCCTTTTTGTTTGCCTGCAGTCAGCCCGGGTGAGCGGGTAATTGTGTAATACAAATGTTAAATCTGCTGCTCGAGACGAGGCTTGCCTGGCCGGCATGGTTCAAATCCTTGTTGAACACGCTAGAATAGCGTGCGGTTTCGGTCAGGGTATTGGAATTTTTGCCCCTGCTCCGGGTCTTATTAAGTAAGTTCATGTTGTTTGTGGTGTGATTATGCAGAAGCTCTCAGCCTTTTTTGCCGTACTGGCTCTTTCTTTTACTACAGCGGCAAATGCAGCGGAAACCCGCGACCCTTACAAGTATTTTTTCAATGAAACCTGGGGTAATTTCCAGGAAGAACTTGCCAACGCGCGGGAACAGGGTAAACAGGGTGTTTTGATCTTTTTCGAAATGGATGAATGTCCATTCTGCCATTACATGAAAGAAAACGTGCTTAATCGCCCCGAGGTTCAGGAGTACTATCGTAAACATTTTCTGAATTTCGCTGTTGATATCGAAGGGGACATCGAGATCACCAACTTCCATGGCGAGTCGAAAAAACAGAAGGATTTTGCCTTTAAGGAAAATCGTGTCAGGGCGACACCGGTATTTGCCTTTTTCAATCTCGACGGCGAACGAATCCACCGCCATACTGGCAAGACTTCCGGGGTGGAAGAATTTATGTGGATGGGCGAGTATGTCGCCAACGGGGTATACAAGGACATGTCTTTTACCCGTTACAAACGTGAAAAGCGAAAACAATAATCGCATAACATGTCAGCCTACACCTCTCTACGCCCATTTTTATGGGGCGCTATCCTGTTGCTGGGAGGATTAGCGCATGCCTCTGATAAAGAACAGGCCGATTCCCGGCCTGAACCCCTGCCCGATCCCCTGACCCTGGAAAAAGCCCTGGCACTGGCGGATGAACCACATCCCGATCTGCAGATAGCCGAGGCCCGTGTCCGTGCTGCCGAGGCGGAATTACAGGGTGCACAATCCGATGATGATCTCGATATCTATATCGAAGGAGCGGTGGGTTATGTAGAACCACCCGATTATGCCCTGGATCAGACAAACGATGAGAACAGGCTGAAATTGAGCATCGACAAGACGCTGTATGACTTCGGCCGCACGTCCGCAGCCAGTGATGCGGCGGCAAGGCAATTGAGCAGCACAAAAATGTTATACATCAGTGCCCGTCAACAGCGTCGACTCGAAATTATGCGACGCTTCTTTGACGTGGTACTGGCTGATATGCAGTTCTATCGCTATAACGAGGAAATGGCGGTGGAATATGTTGCTCTGGATCGGTTGCGGGATCGACGTGAGCTCAACCAGGTTTCGGATCTGGATGTGCTGGAGCAGGAGGCCGCTTTTCAACGTGCACGGACCTTGCGCACCCAGAGCCAGAATCATCAACGGCAAACTCGCGCCAGACTGGCATTTGCACTTAATCGTCCGGGTGAGTTGCCCAGTTCCGTGGTGCCACCCGAACTACCCCAGCTTGGCCAGCAATTGCCGGAAGTCGATCAGCTGCAAATGCTGGCGCTCAAGGATAATCCCCGGTTAAAGGCTTTGCGCGAAGAGCTCGAAGCAAGCCT
>JASFNY010000012.1:0-15251 GCA_050116795.1 Thiohalophilus sp. | reverse complement strand
TTGCCTGTTACCTGGTAGGAGACACTGTTCTCTCCGATGCGGGAGAGATAAAAACGCATACCACTGTCTTCGACACTTTCACCTGCCCGCAAGGGTATTGAATGCTCACGCACTTTAACGGGGGAAGAAAAACTGATATATCCCCGAATCATATGAATATTTCTTGCCTCCACATCGGGCTGCAAGCGAACATACTTGGTGACCTGCACCTGGTCCTGAGACAGCCATGATGCCTTCTCCGGTTCGTGATTGGGACTGCGCCCGAATAATTCGTTGGGAGTTGCGCATTGCTCATCACGAAGCAAATTCGTGCCATTTTCATCAGCAACCGAATCGACAAACAGTGCCAGTTCACCAGTACGTCCGCCGCCAGACTGATCCTCGCTCTTGGGCAACGCAACTTTACCCTGCAACTGGATAACGAACAGTCCGTCGTCATTTTTCTTCAACTCGGTAAAATCAACAGCGAAAGCGCCCTCGGTAAACAGCGGTTCAGATTCATAAGACTTCGACTCAAAAGGCGGCAAAGATGAAAACGCCTTGTTATTGGCGTAAACAGCAGGATTAGTTTGCAGTTGTTCCTCGACCGGACCTTCTTTCTGACTGGCTGACATCCCCATGCCCATAAAGCTGCTGATGGACTCCTGGATGACATTGCCGAGATTATCCAGAACCGAACTATCGAGAGCGATATTGATTTTCAGGGCGTCATTTTGTTTTTTCAGTTGCACGCGTGACATTAGTGCGGCGAGCGTCGGTGTTACCTGGCGGGTATCATTTTTAAGTTTATTCAGGGATTGATTGATGCTGGAATATGTCTCGTTTTTCCACTTTTTATCGTCGCTGTATAGACTCAGGTTGGCATTGAGCGCCAGCGACATAAAGTCGGCTTCCAGACCGGCAGCCAGGCTGTTGATTTGAGGGTTTTTGGTACCGGCCTGGTCTATTATCATGCCTTGCATGCCACCAAGAGATTTACCTGTATCGGGAATGGAAGAGATCATTGCGCTGGCCAGTTTTCCTTTTCGGTAATTTTGCCATTTCGCAAGAGACTGCTTGGCGGCGGCATTACTCTGCATGCGCCGGATCAATTGTTCCCCGTACTCAAGATTATTGACAAGCAGGATTGCGTTACTATCAACGAAGAGATAACCCGGCTCTTGTGGTTTCTGCTTTGGAATATTGTTTGTGGTGGTAGAAGGGCACTGTTTATCTTCCTTGTTTGTTACGACCTTTTTATGCATAACATACCAGTTTGCATTACCGTCGACCTTCTCCATTTTATAAAACCGGCCATAGGCATTACTTACTGCAGCCTTGTCGAAGTCTCCTAACATGAGTACGGCTGTCTTGCCGGGCGAATCAGCTTCAGGGGCATAGGCCGCTAGCAGCAGTTGATCAAGACTGCCGCGCAAGTTGGCCGGTCCATCGAATAATGTGGTGATGATATCCTTGCTCTCTGCGCCGACAGGCAGAACGGCAGGGTCCATCTCGCCAAAGGCAAGCCGATTCAGTTCCATCAGTTTGCCCACATTGACATGGGCGATCGCGACCAGCTTGCCATCGGCCAGTGCATTCTCCGCGGTACGGGCCTCTTCAGGATAGTCGATCTGGATCAGGTGCCATAAATAGGCACCGGCCCCACCGAGAACAAGCAGCAGAGCGAGCAAGAAGGCGTATAACCATTTTTTACCGCTGCCTGAACGGGATTTTCCTGGTTTATTGGATTTCCTGGACTTCCTGGATTTTTTGGCGGGTTTACCCGAGCTGTCCTGTTCGACCTCTACATCCAGGCCGAGAATAGAAAACTCGGCGAACAGGGTCTCAATCTCATCTTTATCGGTTGAGCTCTTCAGCTTGACGCGCTTGTTGGATAATAACTTCTCCCTTATGTCCTTTTCAGGCACGCCGGTAAGCTGCGCAAGTCCTTCTATAGCCTCTGCCTCATCGGTGCCCTCAACAAGCCTGCCATTACTGATCAACCGATACTGCATTGGTAATGCTCCCTTTTTATTATTGTGTTTACGGGAAATGACCCTTCTAATCCCTGATAATATTTCATAAATTCATTCGTCATTCGGGCAGCCGCCCGATATAAAATTCGTTTAGCTTCATGCATGCTTGAGCAAGAGATTTAATACTGCTCCTGGTTGAGAAACAGGACAGGCGTTATTTAAACAGTGCTTCGACGGAGAACCCATCTTTTTCAAGAATGTCACGCAGCTTTTTGAGGGCTTCCAGCTGGATCTGTCGGACCCGCTCGCGGGTGACGCCGATGGTATTGCCCACCTCTTCCAGGGTCGCGACGTCATAGCCGTGCAGGCCAAAACGGCGCTCGACCACTTCACGTTGCTTGTCGCTGAGCTGGGCGAGCCATTGCTCAATATTGGCCTTTACGTCATCGTCCTGCAGAAGTGTCACCGGATCGCTGTTGTTTTCATCCGGAATGGCGTCCAGCAGCGAATTTTCCGCGTCGTGCCCCATAGGTGAATCGACCGAGGCGATACGCTCGTTGAGTCCGAGCATCTTCTTCACCTCGCCAATTGGCTTGTCGAGCATCTCGGCGATTTCCTCGGTGGTCGGCTCATGGTCCAGGGTCTGCGAAAGATGCCGGGCGGCGCGCAGGTAGATGTTGATTTCTTTAACCACATGAATCGGAAGGCGAATGGTGCGGGTCTGGTTCATGATGGCCCGCTCTATGGTCTGGCGAATCCACCAGGTGGCGTAGGTGGAAAAACGAAAACCGCGTTCGGGGTCGAACTTCTCTACCGCGCGAATCAGTCCGAGGTTGCCCTCCTCGATCAAATCCAGGAGTGCCAGGCCACGATTGAGATAGCGGCGGGCAATCTTGACCACCAGTCGCAGGTTGCATTCGATCATTTTCTTGCGCGCGGAGTCATCACCCTTGAGGGCCTTGCGCGAATAGAACTTTTCTTCGTCAGCGGTCAGTAGCGGGGAGTAGCCTATTTCGCTCAGATACAGGCGGGTGGCGTCGAGCTGACCATCGGGGATCACACCGGGCTCGTAGCGCTGCGGTGCTTCGCTCGCTTCTTGGGTATCTTCTTCATCGGCAGCTGAGGGCTCATCATCAATCAGGCCCTCTTCATCGGTGTCTTCTTCAGGAAGCACATCCAGTTCATCATCGACATCCTTGTCTTCTTTGATCTTCTCTGCCTTGTCTCCATGTTCAGCCATAGGCGACTACCGTAACTCTACGACCCTTGCTTGGGCAGGTACTTCATAGGATCCTGCGGTGTACCATTACGACGGATCTCGAAATGCAGCATGGCTGGTCCGGATCCATTATTTCCCATATCGGCAATATGCTGTCCAGACTTGACTGTATCATCCTCCCGGACATGCAACTTGCTGTTATACGCATACGCGCTGAAGTAGGCGGTATTGTGTTTTATTATTATCAGCTTGCCATAACCGCGTAAACCGTTGCCACTGTATACCACCTTGCCATTAGCGGCAGCCTTTACAGACTGCCCCATTCTGCCGCCAATATCCAGCCCTTTTTTGCCCGGATCACTGCCGGAAAAAGTATTCACAATTTCACCCTTCACCGGCCATTGCCAGCTGAGACTCCGGTTATCGTCGCCTGCATCGTCGTCCTGCGTCGTTGTTGTCGGGCGCTTACCTGTAGAAGTCTTATGCCCAGCGGTTTTTGCGATTGTTGCAGTCCGACCGGGATACATGTGAATTTCCTGGCCGGGATAAATGGTATAGGGCGGTTGAATGCCGTTCCAGCGTGCCACCGTGCGGTAATCGTGGCCGTGGTCCCAGGCAATGGAGTAAAGCGTATCCCCTTTTCTGACGGTATACACACCGCCCTGGCCTTCCCTATCACGATCCGGATCATAATGGACGAAAGGCCTGCACCCCCCCATGATGACCAGCGCAATAATCAGGAAAGTCAGTCGAATACTCATCCGTTTTTCAATACAAAGTAAGCTACGATCACGGCCAGAATCACCAGCCACCCCAGTCTGTCGATGTATTGACGCAATGTTTGCTCCATACCGGCCCCACCCCAGCGCATCAGGCCGGCCACCAGGAAGAAACGGGCGCCGCGTCCTATCGCCGAAGCGATGACAAACGGTAAGAAACTCATAGCAACAACCCCGGCGGTTATCGTGAAAACCTTGTAGGGAATTGGGGAAAACCCTGCGATGAAGATTACCCATATTCCCCATTCGACAAACCAGTCACGGGTTTGAAGGTACTGTTGCCAATAACCGGCACTGTGCAATAGCGGCTCAATTACTTCAAAAGCAAACATACCAATCAAGTAGCCGACCATTCCACCCAGTACCGATGCAATCGTGGTCAGCAGCGCCAGGTTCCACGCCCGTTCCGGCCGTGCCAGGGACATCGGTGCGAGCATGACATCCGGTGGTACAGGAAAAAAAGAAGACTCGGCAAAACTGAGACCTGCGAGATAGGCCGGCGCATGTCGATGTGTCGACCAGCGCATGACTCTGTCGAACAGGTTGGAAAAAAGTTTCACGAGATGTCTCCCCGAATCAATGGTACGAAACTGACTGCTTCGAGTCCGGTTTCGCTGTATTCATCACCCTGGCGGGTTATCAGTGTCAGGCGTTGCGCCTGCCCCTGTCCACCGGTTGGAATGACCAGTCGTCCGCCATCGGCCAGTTGCGGTAACAACTCCACAGGCACCTCCTCCGGCGCCGCTGTCACGATAATCCCATCATAGGGGGCATGCTTTTTCCAGCCCCAGCTTCCGTCACTATGCTGATAACGGACATTGGAGAGACGCAGTTCATAGAGCAGGTTACGTGCGCGTTGCAGCAGCGGCGCAATTCGTTCCACGGTGAAGACCTCCGGAACCAGTTGCGCGAGCACGGCCGTTTGATAACCGCAGCCGGTGCCCACCTCCAACACCCGTTGCGGCGTTCCCGAACCCAGCAGAACCTCGGTCATGCGCGCAACAATGTAGGGCTGGGAAATCGTTTGACCGTTACCGATCGGTAACGCGGTGTCCTCGTAAGCCCGCGAGGCCAGCGCCTCATCCACGAACAGGTGACGCGGAGTGTGGCCCATCACCTTGAGTACGTCCTCGTTGGCGATACCCTTCTCCCGCAGCCGTTGAATCAGGCGGTCACGGGTCCGCTGCGAGGTCATGCCAATCCCCTGACGGCTATTCATTCATTTTCCCACTTCGCCAGCCACTCAGCGACTGTCTGCAGGGCCTGGTGACGGGTCAGATCGATCTGGATCGGCGTGACTGACACGTAACCGTTACGAACCGCGTAAAAATCGGTACCCGGACCGGCATCCTGCTCCGCACCCGGCGGACCGACCCAGTAGATATCCCGGCCACGGGGATCCTCGGCCCGAATCACCGGCTCGGCCTTGTGTCGGTGTCCCAAGCGAGTGGCCTGATACCCGGACAGCTCTTCGAGCGGCAGATCCGGGACGTTGATGTTCAGGATGGTGTCCTGAGGAAGGGGATTGCTGGCCAGTTGCTCGACAAAATCACGGGCCACACTTCCGGCCGTGTCGTAATGCTGAAAACGGTGGCTGCTGCTGGCCAGTGAAATGGCAATCGCCGGTAGTCCCAGAAAGCGCCCTTCCATGGCGGCGGCGACGGTACCCGAGTAAAGAACGTCATCGCCCATGTTGGCACCGGCGTTGATGCCGGAGATCACCATATCGGGCTCTTCCTCCAGCAGTCCGGTAATCGCCAGGTGTACGCAATCGGTCGGTGTTCCGTCGACACGAATCAGCCGATCGCCGAGGCGCCGGGCACGAATGGGCATTTCCAGGGTCAGGGAGTTACTGGCGCCACTACGGTCCCGCTCTGGCGCCACCACGGTTATGTCGGCGATTTCTTCCAGCGCACTGGCCAGGGCGTTGATACCCGGGGCCTCGTAGCCATCATCATTACTCAACAGTATCCGCATAGCCGCTGCAGAAGATCACATCTTGGTTGGAAGTGGTTGAATTGGCGGTAAATTTGGCCCTACTATACCGGATAAGCGCGATCCCGCCTATATTTTCCTCGACGCCGCGGCGCAGGCGGATCTTTGACCACCAGCCAGCTCGCAAGCGACTATCCATGAGCAAGAAAAACCCCGACAAAGAGGAACAGGAGCTGTTCCGCGAAGCCATGCAGGACGTCCGTCCGCTGGCAACCGAGCCACGCCACCAGCCGGCACGTCGCAAGCCCAAACCGCGACCGCGCCAGCGGGAACAGGACGAGGCGGCAGTGCTGAACGAGATGCTGTCGGATCCGATCAACCCCGAAGATCTGGAAACCGGCGAGGAACTGTTGTTTATTCGCGGCGGGTTGCAACACAAACTCATCAAGCGCCTGCGGCGTGGCGAACTGCCTGTCGAGGCGGAACTGGATCTGCACGGTCTGTTCAGGGAACAGGCGCGCGAGGCAATCGTCCACTTCCTGCATGAATGCCGCCGTAATGGTGTCCGGTGTGTGCGCATCATTCACGGCAAGGGGCATGGGTCCGCGCAGAAAAGACCGGTCCTCAAACAGTACGTCAACCACTGGTTGAGGCAGCGTGACGAAGTGCTGGCATTTTGCTCCGCGCGCCCGGTCGACGGCGGTACCGGTGCGATCTACCTGTTGCTCAAGCGCGGTTAAAGATTCTTTATTCAGTTGCTCGTATCCAGCACCAGGCATTCACGCAGTACGCTGGTGGCAAAGGCCCCGGTTTCAAGTACAAAGTCCAGCGTCAGCCTGTCATCCTCGAACGACCAGTTCAATTCCTGTACGGCAAGACGCAGGTTGCGCCGTTCCTGTTTCAGGCCTGCCTGTTCCAGTCCCCGGCAATAATCGGGATAAGCTTCGGCAAGCTGCTGCTCGATGACACGAACTTGTCCGCCGCTTTTCAATTCCCCGCGTCCCCATAACGGGCCGGTGGGATGAATATCCATTTCGATGATTCGCTGTTTGAGCGTATCGTCGACAGCTTCTGGAATAAAGATACTGTGACTGCCGGCCAGTTGCATGACATCACCTTCTTGCGCGCGGTTCCAGCTGCCCTCTTCTACTCGTCGCGACAACAGTTGATTGAATAAAAACGACCGGGCGGCGGACAGATACAGACTGCGCTTGTTACGGTTTTTGATCCGTTCGCCGGCAAACATACGCTGCGCCCACTCGAGATTAGCTTCATCATGACCGAAACGTTGCTCACCAAAGTAATTGGGCACTCCGGTTTGCCGAATATTTTTCAGTCGTTCATCAAGCGAGGTGATATCGCCTTGTAACTGGCGCAGGGTAATCGTGAAGCGATTGGCTTTGTGTGTTCCGCGGCGCAGTTTCCTGCCATGCCGGGTGGCTTGCAGAATCACCAGGTTGGAATCATTCAACTGCTGCCAGTCCGGTTCCGGCTGGCCGGCCAGATCCAGGCTGAACCACTGACGAGTAACGGCATGCCGATCTTTCAACCCGGAAAAACCGACCGCCTGCGATTTGATATCGGCAAACCGGGCCAGATCGTAGGCAATGTCCTGGGTATTGCGCTCGCGTTTTTCGATCCACAACCAGGCATGCTGGCCCTCACCCTGCGGCTCAAACCCGAGTTGTTCCTCGACAACGAAATCTTCAGCCCGTTGCCGGGCAATGCCGTGAACATTCGGTTTGCCGGAAACGTAGGCGAGACTGGACCAGTGTGATCCCATACAGAAATGAATTACTTGACCAGCAACACACTGGCCATTGCGGCTATACCCTCGCCGCGGCCGGTAAAGCCCATGCCTTCGGTGGTGGTGGCCTTGATGCTGACATTCTGGCGTTCGGTCTGCATATCTTCCGCGAGGACAGTGCGCATGGCATCGATATGCGGGGCCAGTTTCGGCTCCTGAGCAATGATGGTGATATCGGCATTGTTGATCGTATAGTCGTGTTCGCCGACCAGCGTCATTACCTTGCGCAATAGAATACGGCTATCGATGCCGTTGAACTCGGCACTGCTGTCGGGAAAGTGCTTGCCGATGTCTCCCAGCGCCAGGGCCCCCAGGATGGCATCACACAGGGCGTGAATGACCACGTCACCATCGGAATGGGCCTCCATCCCCTTGTCGTGAGGTATCTCCACACCACCGAGTACCAGGCGTCCGCCGCTTTTGAAACGATGGGCATCGAAGCCCTGTCCAATTCGCATCACACTGAACCCTGTTGCTGTAAATAAAATTCCGCCAGCGCCAGATCCTCGGCACGGGTAATTTTTATGTTGGTAGCGCTGCCTTCCACCAGTAACGGCTGATACCCGGCATACTCCATCGCCGACGCTTCATCGGTGATTGTCTGCTCCGCTTCGAGAGCGGTTTCCAATGCATGACGTAACTGACCCAGGCGAAACATTTGCGGTGTCAGGGCATGCCAGAGATTTTCGCGTTCAACCGTATCGATGATGCGGCCATCCGCTTCGGCCCGTTTCATCGTATCACGCACCGGTACGGCCAGCAGCCCGCCCACTTCATCGTTGGATAATGTATTGATCAGATTATCCAGATCTTCGAAAGAAAGACAGGGACGCGCGGCATCATGTACCAGCACCCAATCATCATCTTCAGCAATCACCGATAACTCATGCAGGGCATTGAGAACCGAATGACAACGTTCAACACCACCTTCAACACGGGTCACCGGCTTTTCATAACCAACATCAAGATGTTCCCACCAGCCGTCATGTCGCGACAAGGCCACTACTGCGCCATGAATTGAAGGATGAGACAACAATCTGTCAAGGGCATGCAGAATGATGGTACGGCCATGCAGTTCCAGATACTGCTTGGGTATTTCACTACCCATGCGTTTGCCGATACCTGCGGCCGGGATCACACTCCAGAAGTTGGGTGAAGCTGACATGATAATGGCTGCAGGCTAAACGTTATAATCCGTCGACAAGCAAATGTTGCAGGTAATTTTTACGCAGGGATTATTCATTCTTTTGCTTTTTGTCTTTGTCATCTTCTTCGATGACCTGAATGAAGGTCTCCCCTTCCTTGATCATTCCGAGCTCATCACGGGCACGTTCTTCGAGCGCCCGCATTCCCTGCTTGAGATCCTCGACCTCTGCCTCAAGTGTCCGGTTACGTTCCTGCAGCTGCTGGTTTTCGGTTTTTTGCTTCTGGATTTCCTGCTTGAGATGCCAGACTGTCGCCAGGCTGCCTTCACCCACCCACAAATCAAATTGTAGTAAAACAAACAGAATCAGCAGTATGGCTATAAGTACACGCATTCAGTCCGGCTATCTATCAGCAACTGCCTCAAGTCTAGCTTAAATTATAAAAGGCAGTCTGCCCGGGGTAAGTTCCTTCGGCCCCCAGACCTTCGCCGATACGAATCAGCTGGTTGTACTTGGCCACCCGATCCGAGCGGGACATCGATCCGGTCTTGATCTGGCCGGCACCGGTAGCCACCGCAAGGTCAGCAATGGTCGTGTCTTCGGTTTCACCGGAACGATGCGAGATAACCGCGGTATACCCGGCTTTTTTCGCCATCTCGATGGCCGCCAGGGTTTCACTCAGTGTCCCGATCTGATTGACCTTGATGAGAATCGAATTGGCTATGCCTTTATCAATCCCTTGTTTGAAGATTTCGGTATTGGTTACAAACAGATCATCACCTACGAGTTGCACCTTCTTGCCGAGTCGTTCGGTCAGTTGCTTCCATCCATCCCAATCGTCCTCGGCCATGCCGTCCTCGATGCTGATGATGGGATACTTGTCACACCAGCTTTCCAGTACATCGATAAATTCGGCAGCACTCAGGATTTTGTTTTCCGAGGCCAGAACATATTTGCCGTCTTTGTAAAACTCGCTACTGGCTGCATCGATGGCAATGTAGATATCCTTGCCCGCCTGGTAACCGGCCTTGTCGATGGCCTCCAGGATTACTTCGATAGCGGATTCGTTGGAAGGCAGATCGGGCGCAAAGCCGCCTTCATCGCCCACTGCGGTATTCATGCCCTTGTCGTGCAACACTTTCTTGAGCGCATGAAAGACTTCGGCGCCGTAACGAATCGCTTCATTCACATTCGGTGCGCCCACCGGCATGATCATGAATTCCTGCAGATCGACACTGTTATCAGCATGGGCACCACCATTGATGATGTTCATCATCGGTACCGGCATGCGATAGGCATCGCCAGTGTATAAATACTGATACAACGGTACACCGGCTGCGTGCGCCGCGGCATGCGCGGTGGCCATAGAGACAGCAAGCAGGGCGTTGGCGCCGAGCTTGCTCTTGTTGGCCGTGCCGTCCAGCTTGAGCATGATGTCATCAATCTGTTTCTGCTTGCTGGCATCTTTACCCAGCAGTGCCTTGCGAATCGGGCCATTAACATTGGCCACTGCCTTGCTGACGCCCTTGCCGCCAAACCGCGACTTGTCGTCGTCACGTAATTCGATTGCTTCGCGGGCACCGGTAGAAGCACCTGACGGCACTGCCGCGCGACCCTTGGCACCACCGGCCAGAATCACATCGGCCTCGACGGTCGGATTACCGCGTGAGTCAATAATCTCACGCGCGACAATATTGACGATTTCAGTTCCTCGACTCATGAGTCGTATTTCTCCAGTTCGTTGACTTCTGATAAAGGGTTAAATCTGCGCGACGGGTTGCGTCACGGTTGGTACCGCTGGCACGGCGCCGGTGTCAGTTCATGCGCCCAGTGCCTCCCGGGCAGCCGGTTCACGCAGGGCGCGCGCGGCACGAATGAACGAGCTGAACAGCGGATGGCCGTCGCGTGGGGTGGAGGTAAACTCCGGATGGAACTGGCAGGCGATAAACCAGGGATGATCGTCCAGTTCCACCACTTCGACCAGGCTACCGTCCAGGGAAGTACCAACCAGTTTCAGGCCGGCCTTGCTGAGGACGTCACGGTAGTTGTTGTTGAACTCGTAGCGATGCCGGTGGCGTTCGTTGATGATCTCCTGACCATAGACTTCGCGGGCCTTGGAGCCTTCTTCCAGACGGCATTGCTGGGCACCCAGGCGCATGGTCCCGCCCAGGTCCGAAGCTTCATTGCGGGTTTCGACGGTGCCCTCTGAAGTCGTCCACTCGGTGATCAACGCAATAACAGGATCAGGCGTATCTTTTACAAATTCGGTACTGTGAGCCTTCTCCAGGCCGGCGACATGCCGGGCAAACTCGATGACCGCAACCTGCATGCCGAGACAAATTCCCAGGTACGGTATCCGGTTCTCGCGCGCATACCGGACCGCTTCGATCTTGCCTTCCACACCCCGCTCACCAAATCCGCCCGGTACCAGGATGGCGTCCATCCCATTTAGGCAAGCGGTACCATTACGTTCGATCTCTTCCGAATCCACGTAATGTATCCGCACCCGGCTATGGGTATGCATGCCGGCATGGATCAGCGCTTCGGAGAGGGATTTGTAGGATTCAGTCAGATCAACATACTTGCCGACCATGGCGATAGTCACTTCACCATCGGCACTATCCAGAGAGGCAACGACCTGCTGCCACTCGGAGAGATCCGCCGGCGGCACCTGCATGCCTAGCTTGTCCACCACGATCTGATCCAGCCCCTGTTCACTGAGCAGCAACGGAATCTTGTAAATACTGTCGACATCCAGCGCGGTGATGACCGCCCGCTGCTCAACGTTGGTAAACAGGGCGATTTTGCGACGTTCGTCCTCGGGAATAGGCCGTTCGGAACGGCACATCAGAATATCCGGCTGAATACCGATGGAACGCAGTTCCTTGACGGAATGCTGGGTCGGCTTGGTTTTCAGTTCACCGGCGGTAGGAATATACGGTAACAGGGTCAGGTGCATATACAGGACATTGTCGTGTCCCATCTCGACACCCATCTGGCGAATCGCTTCCAGGAACGGCAGCGACTCGATGTCACCGACGGTACCGCCGATTTCGACCATGGCCACGTCGGCCTCGTCGGCGCCTTCGACGATACAGCGTTTGATTTCATCGGTAATGTGCGGAATCACCTGTACGGTGCCGCCCAGGTAGTCACCCTTACGCTCCTTGCTGATTACGTTTGCATAGATGCGCCCGGTGGTGAAATTGTTCTTCTGGGTCATGGTGGTGCGCACGAAGCGCTCGTAATGACCGAGATCGAGATCGGTTTCGGCGCCGTCTTCGGTGACAAACACCTCGCCATGCTGGAAAGGGCTCATGGTGCCCGGGTCGACGTTGATGTAGGGATCCAACTTCAGCAGCGTGACTTTCAGGCCGCGTGCCTCAAGCAGTGCGGCAAGCGAAGCGGAGGCGATGCCCTTCCCCAACGAGGAAACCACACCACCTGTAATGAAGACGTATTTGGTCATGAATCCAGCAATAGGTTGAGGGTGAAACGGCGTTACCGGCCAGGCGGTAACCTGTCTTATTGCTGGGATGTTATTGTCGTTGTTTTCGGCGACTGATTCAATCTTTATAAATCGCTAAATTGCTGCTGCATCGACTTTTGTGATGCGCAAACCCGGTTCATCCGCCTGAGCGGCAAACGGATCGCAATAACAGTAGTCCACGACCTGGGCAATCTCGCCGTCGATCCGAATCAGGGGAATCTCGCTGCGATGCCAGGGCGGCACCCGCCATTCCTGCAACAGCTTTTTCAGTTCATGACGATGCCCCCGCCCGGCCGGACGGCACCATTCCCCACCGTGACGAAAACCAACCTGCAGCCCGTGTGCCTCGATCTGCCTGCGGGACAATCCTTCTCCCCGGCACGGTTCGGCCTGTAATACTTGTCCTCCCACTTCCAGCCGGGGCTGCTGCAACGGATCCCACGCTTGCCAGGCAACCGCACCGGGTGCCGGGCGTGTGGCCAGGGCATAGAGATGGCCTGCATAGCGTCGGACTTCGACCCCGGCCCAGCTCACCCGGGGCATGGCATCAGGCGCGGCATACAACACCTCGTCGAGAATCCGGTTGAGATGGCGGCTATCAGGCACCGGTAGTGACAGACGCTCCGCCAGCCAGTAGCGCAACAGGTTACGCTGACGTGGAGGACTGAGCGCCTGCAGGGGCGCAAGTTGCAGACAGTCCTCCTGTTCATCACGACAGTGGGCATAATCCAGTGCCGCGAGATCGTCCAGCAACGCGGCGGCTTCGCCCTGGTGGCGGGCGGCCCGTGCCAGGGTCACGTTGGCCGAGGGCCAGCGGGCCTGCAAGACCGGCATCAACTCGTGGCGCAGGTAATTTCGATCCAGCTCGGTATCGGCGTTTGAAGGATCCTCGATCCACTCCAGCGCATGCTCGGCGGCATATCGGCGCAGCGCCGTGCGAGGATAATCCAGTAGTGGCCGACCGAGCCAGCCGCCGGCAAACGGGGCAATCCTGGGCATCGCGGCCAGCCCCTTGGGTCCGCTGCCACGTAACAGTTGCAGCAGTAATGTCTCGGCCTGGTCATCCTGGTGCTGGGCCAGTAACAGACCCTCGTTGGGCAACAACAGCTCACGCCAGGCGCTGTAGCGGGCCTCACGGGCCGCCGCCTCGGGACTCTCACCCAGGCCGGGATGGGCGTGCACATCGACCTCGACCAGTGGTACCGCCAGGGCATCACACACCCGGCGGCAGTGTTGTGCCCATTCTCCGGCACGTGGCGAGAGGCCATGATTGATATGGATGGCCTCCAGCGGAGCAGTCAACTGGTCACGGACACTGGCCAGGGCGTGTAACAGAACGTGAGAATCGCAACCGCCGCTGTAGGCGACGCGAAATCGGGAGATGGCCGGCATCTGCGCCAGCTGTTCCAGCAATTGCGCCGCGGAAATGCTCATGGCCGGTTCGCGTGAGAAGTCGGGAACTACTCCGCGTAATTCCCGTAACGGATCAGTTTGGTGTAACGCTGCTCCAGCAGCTTGTCCAGCGGGGTTGCGTCGATGATTTCCAGGCTCTCGATCAGCGCCTGGCGCAGGTTGGCAGCCATCAGCTCCGGATCCCGGTGGGCGCCGCCCAGCGGTTCGCCGATGACGTGATCGATCAGCCCCAGCTCCTTGAGACGCGGCGCGGTGAGGCCCATGGCTTCGGCCGCCTCGGGGGCTTTCTCGGCACTCTTCCAGAGGATCGAGGCGCAGCCCTCGGGGGAAATCACCGAGTAGGTACTGTATTCGAGCATCATCAGCCGATCGCCGACGCCAATGGCCAGGGCCCCGCCGGAGCCGCCCTCGCCGATCACGGTGGTGATGATGGGGGTCTTGAGCGCCGACATTTCGAACAGGTTGCGGGCAATCGCCTCGCTCTGGCCGCGCTCCTCGGCACCGACACCGGGATAGGCCCCGGGCGTGTCGATAAAGGTCAGTACCGGCAGCTTGAACCGTTCGGCCATATGCATCAGGCGCAATGCCTTGCGATAGCCTTCGGGGCGCGGCATACCGAAGTTACGGCGCAGTTTTTCCTTGGTGTCGCGGCCTTTCTGCTGGCCGATGAGCATCAGCGGGCGACCGTCCAGGCGGGCCATGCCGCCGACGATGGCATTATCGTCGGCAAAGGCGCGATCGCCATGTAACTCCTCGAAATCGGTGAAAATTCGCTCAACGTAATCCAGGAAATAGGGACGCTGCGGATGACGCGCCAGTTGGGCCACCTGGGCCGCCTTGAGGTTGGAGAAGATCGATTCGGTCAGATCGCGGCTCTTGTTTTGCAGGCGCTGGATCTCCTCGCCGATGTTGATCTCGTTATCGGAGCCGACATAACGCAGCTCCTCGATCTTGGCTTCCAGTTCGGCGATAGGTTGTTCGAAATCGAGAAAATTGAGATTCATAGTGCTGTCATTTCTTCGCTGTCATTTCTTCAAAAGGGCCGCTAATTACATGAATAGTATAGCGAAATTATCGTAATGTATAGGGTGATTAGCGGAACCGTTCGAGGTTTTCAGCCTGAGCCTTAATAGACTACCTGGACCTGCTCCTCACCCAGGGTCTCGCGCAGGCGGTGCAGCAGTTCATCGGTAGGATGCACCCGCCATTCTTCGCCGAGGACTATCTGGGCGCGGGCATCGTCACGCCGGTAGTCGATGACTACCGGACAGAAGCCCTCGCGAAATGGCGACAGGGTATGCTGCAACTCGTTGATGAAACCGTTACCGGCATGCTTGTGATCCACCTGTAACATGAGTTTGCGGGCAAAGTGTTCCCGGGCTTGGTTGATGTCATAAATACTGCGCGCGCTCATCTTGTAGCCGCCGCTGTACTCATCGACGCTGACCTCACCTTCCACAACGATCAATCGGTCCTTGGCCAGCAGATCGCGGTAGCGTTGAAACGGC
>JASFNY010000011.1:0-15326 GCA_050116795.1 Thiohalophilus sp. | reverse complement strand
GTCAGGCAAACACCACCCAGGTGGTGGCAATGTATTTGATGCCTTCATCAAGTACGCAGGCACGGTGTTCATGAGTCCAGAAAGGTGGAAATAAAATCAACTTGCCGGTCTGAGGTTTGACCTTGATGTTCTGGTATAGAAACTCGGTTTCGCCGCCGTGGCTGACATCATTCAGATACCACAGGGCCACCAGCTGGCGCATCGCAAAATCGTGACTGCCGCCATCAATGTGCCAATGGTAATACTCGCCTGGTTGATAGCGCTGTAATCCGTAACCCATATCCTTGAATGGTCCCTTGAAGTAGGGGAAGGTTTCGCGAAATTCCAGCAGGGCGCTTTTCAGCGAACGGAACAGTGCCTGATCAATATCTTTCCAGTGCTCCTTGCCGCTGATGACCAGATCGGTGGTTTTTTTTACACCACTGTCTTCGTTCACTGTCTGCCCGATACGACCGGGATATTGTTCTTCGCTGTGCTGCTCAAAGCGCTCGATCATTTCACCGCACAGCTCTGGCGTCAGTGCGTCCGGTTGTTCGAATATAAAGCTGTTGGGCTGCAGCTCGCGCAGTGTTTTTAACGGCGGAGGAGTGAATTCCTGCTTTGTGGACATTGTCAGACCTGGCGTAATTTTAACAGTAAAAGATTTTAACGCAGAGGCGCAAAGACGCAAAGGACGCAGAGAAAGAAACGCTATAACGACTCAATTAAATCAAGTATTCTGTGAATTATCGGAAAAGCAGTAAGATCAATTTGGATGGCAAATTAAGCAGAGTTAAATATTTCTCAGCCTGGCAAGTCGTATTTTCCACTGATATTGCTCTCCTTTGCAAACTCTGCGTCTTTGCGCCTCTGCGTTGGGCTTTTCTTTCAAAGGCGGTTGTCCTCAATCAGGTTCTGGATTTCTTCAACATATTCTCGTTCCGGATCGGGTTCGATCCTGAGGATAGCTTCGGTCAAATTTGACCAGTGTTCCTCGTTGCGATCGGCCAACTCTTCAAGTTTTCGACGATTGCCGCTGTCCTGCCACTTTTTATATGCTTCCATCAATGATGGCGACAGATGTTTGCGCATATGAGTCAGGTTTCCGAAATAGAAATGCAGCGAGGCCTCGTTGTCACGTTCCAGCAATGCGGGCAGGGTGGTAATGGCATCGGCCAGGTGGTCACGCACAGCACGTAGCATCAGTTCGGCACGAGTGTAAGGCAGGCTAATCAACAGCTCCTCCCACTTGCTACCCAGGCGTTCTCCGGCTCTTATCTCACCAATTTCGTGTAACAGAACGGTTTCCAGCTCGTTGTCGGTCATCTCTTCCAGTGCGCGATCCACATCGGATTTGAAGTTGTAGAAGGAGAGCGCTTTGCCCATGGCGTTATCAGGCCGGTTCCAGTTCCAACTTTCGAGCTTTTCCCACAACATGCGCTTTAGGGATTCACGACGGATATAGATGTTGTTGCCCTGGGCCATGGCCGGAGGCGAGGTCAGATCCCGGGCTAATTCCTTATCGGCCACGTAGAGACTATAGCCATTATATTCATCATGACGTTCCAGCTGTGCCAGGAAGAAATGCGGCTTGTTGTTGATTCCCAGACCACCGCTGTAGACCAGGCCGTCGTCTCGCAGGTGTTGGTTTATAGAGCCGGAATCGAACGGGTCATACTGTTGCTCACCGATTTGCATCGGATTGAAGTCTTCAGCCTGCAGGCTGTCCCACAGGGCTTCGCGTTCGCGCAACCAGCTTCCGACCTGTTTGTTGTCGAGCGAGGCGGAGAAAGCCTCGCCAGCCTCCCAGCGAAAGAATTCGCGCATCTTCATCAGATAGATGCAGAGTGTGTAGTCTGCGGCATGACTGGCATCGGCAATGTGGCAGTTGCGCTGCACGGTTTCCTGCAACTGTTGCATATCGTGACTCATCGATCCCTTCCTCGTCGCTCAAAGCGGAGTATAATCTTGTTTTCTAGACTATTAACTTAGTAAAATACTCTGATATAGGCTACCATGTTGAGCGCCAGGGTTCTAGTCCCGCTAAAACAATGGCTTAGTATATATACCTAATGTATTTTCGCAGACTGAAATCGGCTAATTCAGCCGCAAATTCCAGACTGCACCAACCCGATGTTTATATGAGGCAATTCAATGGTACGTTTGAAGACCCGCTGGCATAACAAGGAAGCCACCCACAGTTTTGATCAAATCGCCGGGGCCCTGGCCTACAACATCTGGAAGATTGCGATGAACGGCGTGCTGAATCTGGAAAAGGCCGATTTCGAGACCAACAGTCTGAAGCACCGAATGGAGATCATTGCCGAGTACCTGGCCTTCAGTGTCCACCTGGCGGATCGAATGACCTATGAACAATTCGATGAAAACGAGCGCATGGCATTCATGAGCGAACTGGTTGACAAGTGCGCCAAGCACTACGAAGACAACATGCGCGATATTATGGGCGGGGGAGATTACCGCAAGGATTTTATCGAACTGGTGAATCATCGTATGGGCGAATACGCCGAGTGCGATTACTCCGCGGAAAACGGTCCCAGCTTTGGTATGAAACGGATCTTCGGCGAGTTCGTTAAAGAAATCCTCAACGACAAGGACAAGGAATGGATTGGTCAGCAGATCATCGATGCGGAAGTACCGGAGATCGTCAAGCATCTGCGCAGGGCGATGCCCAACCTGTTCAGCGGTGCAAAATAATCCAAGACCAGACAACTCGCCAGTTGTTTCAAATATAAAAAAAGGAGGCTATGCCTCCTTTTTTCGTTCTGGTCGAGTTATTTTGAATTGTCAGTTGTCAGTTTCCGTAACATTTCGTTTGTTGTCGGAGTCACTGCTGCTGCCGGTGCCGCCCGATACCGGGTTATCAGAAGGGCGGGTCTCAATTTGGACCAGGCTGGGGCCAGACGCCGGTTTCTGAGACGGCTTGTCAGCGTTGACAGATGCGCCTTTTCCCGTATCGGATGCCGGAGTGCTTTGAGGCTTGTTCTGCGTTTGGGTGCCGCTCGATGGCGTCGAATCATTGGCACCGGATTGAGCCGAGACATTGGGACGTGTTTCGACCATCTGCAGATTTCCACTGCTGGCTGCAGGTGGAGTGGCTTGCTTCTCCTTCCTGGAATCTTCATTGGAAGAATCCTGCGCGGCCGGTTTATCCACATTGGAAGCGCTCTTGCTACCGATTGACGCCTGCTTGGTTGAATGTCCCATGTCAGCCGATTCAGTGCTGGCTTCTGAACCCGTCGCTTTTTTCTCCGGGTTAGTAGGGCGATAGCGCGGATGAGAACCGCTATTGTCGCGTGTCTCGGGACCCTGTTCTCTCACATCGTTTTTTTCAGCCTTGTTCTCTGTAACTGTGGCGGCAGGCTGTTGCTGTGAAGTATCGCTATCCTTCTCGGCTTTCGGCTGTGATGATTGCCGGGGTGCATTGATGTCATCCTTGTCTGCTTTGGGCTGTGACGAGGAGGATTGCTGGGAATCGCTACGGTTATCATCGGATGAAGCACTGCTACTACGCCGGCGACGACGTCCACCGCGGCGGCCACGGCGGCTGCCGGAGCGTGGCTGCTGTTGTTCACCCTGGCTGCTGCCGCCAGCGTCCTTTTGTGTCTTCTGTTTCTCTTCGCTCTGACTCTCGGCAGGCTGCTTGCTTTCAGCCTGCTTGGCGCCGGATGATTTACCACCACCCTGGCCCGAACCGCGACGGTTCTGCGGTTTGCGACGCTGACCATCACCGGCGGTAGTTTTGCGACGAGGACGGTTGTCGTTGCTGCCAGTTTTGCGCGCTTTTTTGGGTTTTGATTCTCCGGTACCAAACAGCAGACGCCACAGCCGGACAAACAGGCCTGGCTGGCTTGGCATAGCGGCCGGTGGACGCGGTGTCGCCGGTGCCACGGATTTCACTGCAGGCTCTTCCGGCGGGGTAGCGGTGGAGCTGACCGAGGCGGCAAACGGTTCCATGCCGGATTCGTCGTGACGTTCCACCATCTGGAAGCTTTGTTTGTGTTCCTCGAGTGAAGGATCGTCATCGCGAATACGTGTCACTTCGAAATGAGGAGTTTCCAGATCCATGTTGGGAATCAGCAGAATGCTGACTTTCTGACGGCTTTCGATCTCCTGCAATACATCGCGTTTTTCGTTCAACAGGAAGGTCGCTGCATCAACCGGCAACTGGGCCACGACGCGCGCGGTTTTTTCCTTCATGGATTCTTCTTCAACCAGGCGCAGTACCGAAAGCGCCATCGATTCGATACCGCGTATGGTGCCGTGACCGCTACAACGCGGGCAAATGATCTGGCTGGATTCACCCAGAGACGGGCGCAGCCGCTGTCGGGACATTTCCAGCAGGCCAAAGCGCGATATGCGTCCGAGCTGAACCCTGGCGCGGTCGGCCTTGAGGGCTTCACGCAATCGGTTTTCAACTTCACGCTGGTTGCGTGCAGGAGTCATATCGATGAAATCAATGACCACCAGTCCACCCAGATCGCGCAACCGTAACTGGCGAGCGATTTCATCCGCGGCTTCAAGGTTGGTATTGAGCGCGGTTTCCTCGATATCGGCCCCCTTGGTGGCACGCGAGGAGTTGATGTCGATTGAGATCAGGGCCTCGGTATGATCGATGACTACCGAGCCACCTGAAGGCAGGCGCACTTCTCGCTGGAAGGCCGATTCGATCTGCGACTCGATCTGGTAGCGGGTAAACAGCGGGACCGCGTCCTGGTAAAGCTTGATCTTGTTCAGGTTGTGCGGCATGACCTGGGTCATGAACTCGCGTGCCTGCTCATAGATTTGCGGCTCGTCGATGATGATCTCGTTAATGTCGTTACGCAGGTAATCACGTATAGAACGGGTGATCAGGTTGCTCTCCTGGTAGACCAGGAACGGAGCAGGCTTCTGCTCGGCCGCTTCGCGAATGGCGTTCCACAGGTTAAGCAGGTAATCGAGATCCCATTGCAGTTCTTCGACATTTTTGCCGACGCCGGCAGTACGAATGATGATGCCCATGTCCTGGGGAATCTCCAGCTGGGCGAGGGCATCACGGGCCTCGTTGCGGTCATCACCTTCTATACGTCGAGAAACACCACCGGCTCGCGGGTTGTTCGGCATCAGTACCAGGTAACGGCCGGCCAGGCTGATAAAAGTTGTCAGGGCGGCACCTTTGTTGCCACGTTCTTCCTTGGCCACCTGGATGACCAGCTCCTGGCCTTCCTTGACGGCATCCTTGATATTCAGTTTGCCGCCCGGATCAACACCTTCACGGAAGTATTCGCGGGAGATTTCCTTCAGGGGCAGGAAGCCGTGACGTTCGGCACCGTAATCGACAAAGGCGGCCTCGAGGCTGGGCTCGATGCGGGTTATCTTGCCTTTATAGATATTGGATTTCTTGGATTCTCGGGCAGTAGTCTCGATATCCAGATCATAGAGACGCTGGCCATCGACCAGCGCCACACGCAACTCTTCCGGCTGAGTTGCGTTAAACAACATTCTTTTCATTGTATAACCTTTATGCGTGCATGCGCTCTGACCCCGGTCGGTCAACATCGGACCGGTGGGCAATGCCACATCAGACCTTCTGATGCACGGATCGGAAATCGCCGACTGCCGGCGTGATATTGAGACTCACCCGGATCCGTGCTGGTCTGCCCACCCGGTCGCGATACAGGTCGCGTGTGCCGGGGAGCGCAAATGTTCATCCACTGCTATTCGTCGTATTGGCAGATTGCGAATAGCCACATTTTACTTACTGGATCACCTGCCAGAGGCAGATGATGAAAAACCGGTTTTTGACCGTCTGCGCCACCCCATGTTCACTTGGATCCATAGCAGCGGCACGCTTCCACATTTCTGGGAAGTTAGTCGAATATATCAGTGTTGGGCCATAGCATCAATCTCGGGGTGAAAAATGCTAGAATTGGCGCCGTTATGACGACAAAAAGCAGCAATCCGGCGCCTTCAGGGGCCAAAGTGGTCACCGTGGGGCCTGAGCAGGCCGGTCAGCGGATCGACAACTTTCTACTTACCCGGCTCAAAGGGGCTCCCCGCAGTCTCATCTATCGCATTCTGCGCAAGGGTGAGGTCAGGGTGAACAAGGGCCGCATACAGGCCCCGTATCGCCTGAAAGAAGGTGACCAGGTCAGGATACCGCCGGTCCGTCTTGGTGAAAAAACCGTTACCCGGCCCGGCGAAAGAGTCCTGCGCCAGGTCGACTCGGCCATCATCTATGAAGATAAACGCCTGCTGATCATCAACAAGCCCAGTGGATTGGCTGTCCACGGCGGCAGTGGCATCAGTTACGGCGTAATCGAAGCCCTGCGTGCGCTGCGGCCCGAGGCACCGTTTCTGGAACTGGCACACCGGCTGGACCGGGACACCTCCGGCTGCCTGGTAATCGCTAAAAAACGCAGTGCCTTGCGTGCGCTGCATGAACTGTTGCGCGAAAATCAAATGGACAAATATTACCTGGCCCTGCTCAAGGGAGAGTGGGCCGGCGGCGCGGCAAAGGTCAAAGCGCCGTTGAAGAAAAATGTCCTGGCATCCGGTGAGCGCATTGTCCGGGTTGATCCTGAGGGCAAACCGGCCAGCAGCCTGTTTCGACCACTATCGGTCAATGCCACTGCCAGCCTGATGGAAATCAAGCTGGAGACTGGTCGTACCCATCAAATCCGTGTGCATGCCGCTCACCAGGGCCACCCCATCGCGGGTGACGACAAGTATGGTGATGAAAATTTCAACAAACAGTTACGCAAGCTCGGCCTGAAGCGACTATTTCTGCATGCCCACCGACTGGCATTTGCATTTGACGATGATGGGCCTCATATTGATATTACTGCACCACTGGACGCTGAACTGCAACAAGTGCTCGCTGAACTGAAGTTGGAATTTCATGCCTGATATACAATTGATTGTCTTTGACTGGGACGGGACCCTGATGGATTCCGAGGGAGAGATCCTGTCCTGCATGCGCGCCGCGATACGCGACCTCGAACTCGAACCACGTACCGATAATGAGTTAAAAAATATCATCGGGCTCGGGTTGCAGGAGGCGCTGCGTACGCTCTATCCGCAGGGTAGCAGTAGCGAATTGCAGCAGCTGACCGCACGTTATCGTCACCATTTTCTGGAATCGCCGCACCGGCGCTCCGAACTGTTCCCTGGAGTCCATGAAATGATACTCGAGTTGCACGAGGCAGGGCATTTCCTCGCCGTGGCGACCGGCAAAGGGCGGCAGGGGCTTAACAAGGTCCTTCAACAGAGCGGGCTGGATAAGTACTTTCACGCCACCCGTTGCGCAGATGAATGTCATTCCAAGCCACACCCGCAGATGCTGCATGAGATCATGGATTATCTTGGCGTAGAAGCGGATAACGCTCTGATGATCGGCGATACTGAGTATGATCTGCAAATGGCGACCAACGCCGGGGTTAGTTCCCTGGCCGTCAGTTATGGCGTGCACGAAAAGCAACGCCTTATTGATTGTCAACCTCTGGATTGCCTGGCCAGTGTAGAGGCGCTACATGACTGGTTGCGGGACAAAATTAATCTCGCAGCCTGACAGTTGTCGAAGAAAATGATTGGGGAAAGGTTATTATGAGTGAAGAGAATAAGAGTACGGAAGCTTCTAACCCGCAGTGGGAACAGGATCTGATCAACCGGCTGGCTTTTGCAGCGCTTAACGAACAGAGAAAAAGCCGTCGCTGGAAAATATTTTTCATGCTGCTGATCATCTCTTACCTGTTTCTGGTGTTCTTCACCGTTGCAAATCGTGAACCTTCCGTGACGGCCAATTTGATCAGCCGCAAACATACGGCATTGATCGAAATTAACGGGGTGATCGCTGCCGACAAGGAAGCCAGCGCAGATAATATTGTAACCGGCTTGCGTAATGCGTTTGAGAATGACAATGCGGCCGGCATTATCCTGCGTATCAACAGTCCCGGTGGCAGCCCGGTCCAGGCGGGCTATATCTATGATGAAATCAACCGCCTGCGTGAATTACATCCCGACACCAAGGTTTATGCGGTGATCAGCGACATCGGCGCCTCGGGAGGTTATTACATCGCCGCAGCTGCGGATGAAATCTATGCTGACAAGGCGAGCATTGTCGGATCGATTGGCGTGGTCATGCACAATTTCGGTTTTACCGAAGCCATGGACAAGCTTGGTATTGAGCGAAGATTGTATACAGCAGGTGAGAATAAAGGCTTTCTGGATCCATTCAGTCCTGCAAAGAAAGAGGATGTTCAGCACATCAAGCGCATGCTGGGCAATATCCACCAGCAGTTCATCGATGCAGTTAAAAAAGGCCGGGGTGACAAGTTGGGAGATGATCCGAAACTGTTCAGCGGTCTGATCTGGACCGGTGAAGAGGGTGTTGAACTTGGGTTAATCGATGGCCTGGGCAACAGTAGTTATGTCGCTCGTGAAGTGATACATGCCGAGAATATTGTTAACTATACCCCGCAGCCAGATTTCTTTGAGCGCTTTACCAAGCAATTCGGTACCGCCGTGGCCAGTTCGCTGGGCGATATTATGGGGTTAGAGAGTAACAAGACTCTGCGTTAGAAATTTTCCCGGGCATGTCAATCATGCCCGGGATTTTTCATTTTCGGTTGTTATAGAAACAACCTTCAGATTACCTGTGAACCTTCCTTTTCAAGCATTCGTATCAGATTGATGAGCGGTAACCCGATCAGCGTATTCGGATCGTCGCCTTCAAGTTTTTCGAACAAGGCGATGCCCAATCCTTCCGATTTGAAGCTGCCGGCGCAGTTGTAGGGTTGCTCTCTTCTCAGGTAGTTTTCTATTTGCGACTCATTCAGGTTACGGAAATGAACCCTGAAGGGGATTACTTCACTCTGGCTTTGACCAGAAGCACTGTTATAAAGACACAGGCCGGTCAGAAAGGTTACCGTTTTACCCGAGGCATTGCGCAATTGTTCAATTGCCTTGTCATGTGTGCCGGGTTTGCCCAGTATTTGATCATCGATAACGGCGACCTGATCGGAACCAATGATCAATGCATCAGGGAATTGAGTCGCGACTGCCCTGGCTTTGGCTTCGCTAAGACGCTGGACCAGTCCGGCAGCGGTTTCATCCGGCAACGGCGTTTCATCCACGCTGGGAGAAGCGGTCTCGAACGGAATACCGAGTTTTTCCAGGATCGCTTTACGAAATGGTGAGGTAGAGGCGAGAACTAACTGCATATACGTACATCTTTTTGTTATTCGATTTCCACCAGGGCTTCATCCGGATTGACGCTCTGGCCCTTGGTGACGTGAATGGCCTTGATGATACCTTTAATCGGTGCCTGGATCTCGGTTTCCATTTTCATCGCCTCGGTGATCAGGACCGGATCGCCGGCATTCACTTCATCGCCGATATTAACCAGTACATCCACGATGGTACCGGGCATGGAGGTGGTCACATGGCCGGGAGAGGTGGCGCGTGGCCGTTTACCGGCGGCCGATCGGGTCTGACCTTCCGCTGCGGCTTCGCCACCGAGTGAAATTTCATCCAGACTTTCCAGCAGGATTTCCTCGGGCACGCCATCCACAGTCACATAGTAGGGACGCAGGTGCTCCTTGGGATAGCCGCGACCGGTTACCTTGATGTGATAACTTTCGCCATGCAGGGTAACGTTGAATTCAGTCGCCGCCTTGCCGTTGCCGCTTTCGCTGTTCGGCGGTTCAAGCGGTTCGGGGATCAGCTTGCCGGCTTCACGTTGCTCCAGAAACTCCTTGCCCAGTTCCGGGAACATGGCATAGGTCAACACATCTTCCTCGGATTTGGCCAGGTTGTCGATCTCCTTGCGCAGCCTGTCCATCTCGGGTGGCAGCAGATCGGCAGGACGACAGTCGATCACTTTTTCGTTACCGATGGCCATATGTTTAACTTGCGGACTGATTTCGCCCAGCGCTTTACCGTAGCGACCTTGCAGGTAGAGTTTCACTTCATTGGTGATAGTGGCATAGCGCTTGCCCGCCAGCACGTTCATCACCGCCTGGGTACCCACGATCTGTGAAGTCGGGGTCACCAACGGCGGATAACCGAGTTCCTTGCGCACGCGCGGGATCTCTTCCAGCACTTCGTTCATTCGTTGCAGTGCACCCTGTTCTTTAAGCTGGTTGGACAGGTTGGAGATCATGCCGCCCGGTACCTGGTTGACCTGCACCCGGGTATCGAGGCCGGTGAATTCGCTTTCAAACTGGTGATATTTCTTGCGCACTTCGCGGAAATAAAACCCGATCTCCTGGAGCAGCGGCAGATCAAGCCCGGTGTCATATTCGGTATCCTTCAGCGCCGCAACCATGCTTTCGGTAGGAGGGTGACTGGTACCGCCGGAAAAGGAGGAGATCGCGGTATCGAAACCTGCAGCGCCATTTTCCATCGCCTTGTAATGACACATGTCGGCCAGGCCGGCGGTGGCGTGCGAATGGGTAAATACCGGAATATCCAGTTCATCGACCAGTACTGAAACCAGCTCGGCAGTAATGCCAGGCGTCAGCAGACCGGCCATGTCCTTGATGGCCACACTGTCACAGCCCATCTCCTCGATCTCTTTGCCCAGCTGGACAAAGCGATCTAACGTATGGATCGGACTGGTGGTGTAACAGATCGCTCCCTGTGCATGTTTGCCATTCTGCTTGACGGCTTCGACCGAGACGCGGATGTTTCGCAGATCATTCATCGCATCGAAAATGCGAAAGATGTCCATACCGTTGTCCGCCGCGCGGGCAACAAACTCGCGTACTACGTCATCGGAGTAGTGACGGTATCCGAGCAGGTTCTGGCCGCGTAACAGCATCTGCAGTTGCGTATTGGGTAACGCTTCGCGCAATTGCCGTAAACGTTCCCATGGATCTTCTTTCAGAAAGCGCACACAGGCATCGAAGGTTGCACCGCCCCAGACTTCCAGTGACCAGTAACCGACCTTGTCCAGCTTTTCACAGATCGGCAGCATATCTTCGGTTCGCATGCGCGTGGCGATCAGTGACTGGTGGGCGTCGCGCAGGATCGTATCTGTTATTTTTGCTCTGGCCATTCTGTATTCCGTTGTTAGCGTCGTGTTGGACTAGAGTCCCATGTTTGCCGCGATCGCCGCGGCAATAGTGGCGGCAATCGCGCGTTCGTCTCGCCGTTCAGAGTAGTTGATCAGTTCGGGATGGGCTTCGACAAAACCGGTATTGAAGTGCCCGGACTGAAACTCGGCATTGCGCAGGATCTCGATGTGGTAGGGAATCGTGGTTTTGACTCCGTAAACACCGATGTCATGCAGGGCCCGTACTGAACGATCGATCACCCCGTCCCAGGTCGGTGCCCAGACGATCAGCTTGGCACACATGGAATCATAATAGGGCGGAATCTCGTAACCTGTATAAATCGCTCCGTCGGTACGCACACCGGGACCGCCGGAAGCGAAATAGCGGGTGATACGCCCGAAACTGGGCAGAAAATCGTTTTTCGGATCTTCGGCATTGATACGGAACTCGATCGCATAGCCGTTGCGCCGTACATCCTGCTGGCTGAACCCGAGCGTTAGCCCGGAAGCGATTCGAATCTGTTCCTGCACGATATCGACGCCGGTGATTGCTTCAGTCACCGGATGTTCCACCTGCAAGCGAGTGTTCATCTCCATGAAGTAGAAGTTATCAGTGCTGTCCATGAGAAATTCGACCGTGCCGGCATTGGTGTAGCCGGTGGCCCGGGCGGCCTGCACTGCCAGCTGACCGAGGTACTGGCGTTGGTCATCGTTTAGCTGGGGAGAAGGGGCGATTTCCAGCAGTTTCTGGTGACGGCGTTGTATGGAGCAATCCCGTTCCAGCAGGTGGACAACATTGCCATGTTGATCGGCGAGGATCTGCACCTCGATGTGACGGGGATTGCCGATGTATTTCTCAATAAACACCTCGGCACTGCCGAACGCCTTTTTGGCCTCGGAGATGACCCGCTCGTAGCTGCGGCGCAATTCGCTTTCGTCGGCACAGCGACGGATTCCACGTCCACCGCCGCCGGAGGTGGCTTTGAGCATCACCGGGTAACCGATGTTGTTGGCCACTGCCACGGCATCCTCAAGATTCTCGACATTACCGTCGCTACCGGGAGTGACCGGTATCCTGGCTTTGCGCATCACCCGCCGGGCCTCGGTTTTATCGCCCATGCGGCGGATGACCTCGGCATTGGGCCCGATGAAATGAATATTTCGCCGGGCACAGATATCGGCCAGTTCGGGATTTTCAGAGAGGAACCCGTAGCCCGGGTGCAGAGCGTCGCAACCGGTAGCCACTGCCAGATTGACCAGACGATGGGCATTGAGATAGCCGGCCACGGTGTCCGGGCCCAGGCTGTAGGCCTCGTCGGCCTTTTTGACGTGCAGGGCGTAACGGTCGGCCTCGGAATAGACCGCCACCGACTTGATACCGAGTTCGGCGCAGGCACGGATGATCCGGACCGCGATCTCTCCGCGGTTGGCAATCAGGATTTTTTTGATCATTTAAGGCCTTAAATTGTTAGGTGAATACGCCACGACACCGGAAGTCCCTGTGTATGTGAACCACCGAACACTGTCAAGATACCGGAGGCCGACAAAGCGGCATCAGGCCGCCCCGAGTGGGCCGGCCGGAGTGCGGTCCGGGTCACGGAACAGCCCGATATTCAAGGATTTTTTTGACAGAAATGTGATCCGCCGATACAATTCGCGGCCTATGTCTAAACGGCAAGATCGGCTGCCGGTACAGGTCGATCCCTACCGCCTGGCCGAACAGGGCCGGGAATATGATGGGATGCTGCCCCTGCGCCAGATGAAGCGCTTGTCGCCTCTGCTGGAGAGTGACACGGGCGAGGTGGCCGTTGGGTTGCGGTTCGGGGTCGACGAAATGGGCGTGCACTACCTGCAGGGTACGATTCGGGTAGATCTCGCCGTACAGTGCCAGCGATGTCTCGAACCTCTGGACTGGCCGGTGGATACCTCGGTATCCCTGGGATTTGTCGATTCGGCCGCCGAAGCGGATAATCTGCCCGGTGGCTATGAGCCATATATAGTAGAGTCAGTGCCGCTGGCGCTGATCGATATGATAGAAGATGAATTGCTTCTGGCGTTACCGCAGATACCCATGCATGACGTCGAACAGTGTCCGGCCAGAGACTATATCGAGCCGGAAGGGCAACAGGATAACGCCGACCAGGAAAACCCATTTCAGGCCCTGGCCGATTTGAAAACACCGGATAAAGGTTAAAGAGGAAATTAAAGATGGCTGTTCAGCAGAACAAGAAATCCCCGTCACGCCGTGGCATGCGTCGTTCTCACGATGCGCTGACCGGCGCCGCGCTGTCAATTGAACCGACCACGGGTGAAACACACCTGCGTCATCACGTCAGCCCGGACGGCTACTATCGTGGCCGCAAGGTCATTGACAAGGGCGAGTAATTTACGCCAGACCGTGGGCGCCCTGCCGTTGGCAGGCGAGTTATAACATGACAAGATAACAACAGGGACACGGGACATGGTTCATTCCATGTCCCGTATTTGCTTGGAAAGCCGGAATTTCAAATCTATAGCCTGATGAGCAACACTCCGATCACAATTGCGTTGGACTGCATGGGCGGTGACCATGGCCCGGAAGTTATCGTTCCGGCTGCGTTCAAGGCATTGTCACGACATCCCGATCTGCATCTGATTCTGGTCGGCCAGGAGCCGGCTATCGAAGAAGTGATTGCGGCTCAGAAAAAAACCAGTGATCGCTTATCGATTCACCCGGCAAGCCAGGTGGTCGGCATGGACGAGTTACCATCCCAGGCGCTGCGCGGCAAGAAAGATTCCTCCATGCGCGTGGCGATCAACCTGGTGAAGGAAGGTACTGCGCAAGCCTGTGTCAGTGCCGGAAATACCGGCGCATTGATGGCCACCGCGCGTTTCGTCCTCAAGACCTTGCCGGGCATCGATCGTCCCGCGATCTGTACAACCCTGCCGACAATAGATGGTCATACCCATGTGCTCGATCTCGGCGCCAATGTCGACTCAGATGCACAGACCCTGTTCGAGTTCGCCGTGATGGGTGCTGCTTTGACCGCAGCAACGGACAACAAGTCAGAACCAACATTGGGTTTGTTGAACATCGGCGAGGAAGAGATCAAGGGTAATGAGCGCGTCAAGGAAGCGGCTCGCTTGCTGGCCAGCAGCAAACTTAACTATATAGGTTATGTTGAAGGCGACGGTATCTTCAAGGGAGCAGCAGACGTGATTGTCTGTGATGGCTTTGTCGGTAACGTGATGCTTAAAACCACGGAAGGCGTTGCCAAAATGATCAGTTATCACCTGCGCAAGGAATTCAAACGAAATCCGCTGACAATGCTGGTAGGACTGCTTTCCATTCCCGTGTTACGCGCATTTAAAAAACGATTCGATCCTCGTGAATATAATGGCGCCAGTCTGCTGGGCCTTCAGGGCATAGTCATAAAAAGTCATGGCAGTGCAGATGCATACTCCTTTGCCACTGCGATTTCCGAGGCGCTGGTTGAAGTGAATAAGAACGTCCCCGCGAGAATTACCCGGGTGCTGGAAAGCCAGCTGGCAGAGAGGCAGGAAAGTTGATTTATTCACGGATAACCGGAACAGGTAGCTATCTGCCCGAGAAGGTCCTGACCAATCAGGACCTGGAAAAAATGGTGGATACTTCCGACGAGTGGATTACCGATCGTACCGGCATCAAAAAACGCCATATCGTTGAAAACGAAACTACCTGCGACCTGGCTGAACAGGCAGCACTGCGCGCGATTGAAGCGGCGGGTCTTGAAAACGGCGATATCGATCTGATCATCGTCGCAACCACCACGCCGGATAGAGTCTTCCCCAGCACGGCCTGCCTGTTGCAACAACGTCTCGATATTCATGGTTGCCCGGCATTTGATGTGCAAGCGGTCTGTACCGGTTTTGTATACGCGCTGAGTATTGCCGATCTGTATGTCAAAGCCGGCACTGCAAAGCATGCGCTGGTGGTCGGCGCGGAAACGCTTTCAAACATTATCGACTGGACAGATCGCGGCACATGTGTACTGTTTGGTGACGGCGCCGGCGCTGTCATCCTGTCTGCCAGTGACAATCCCGGCGTACTTTCCACCCATATTCATGCAGATGGCCAGTACAAGGAACTGCTGACTGTACCGGCCGGGATCGCCGAACATCCACAGGACTTCAAGGATGGCAAGGCCCGGATCCAGATGAAAGGCAACGAGGTCTTCAAGGTTGCTGTCAATACACTGGGTCGAATCGTGGATGAGACCCTGGCGGCCAACAATATGGACAAGTCTATGATTGACTGGCTGGTCCCGCACCAGGC
>JASFNY010000010.1:0-15408 GCA_050116795.1 Thiohalophilus sp. | reverse complement strand
GTACCTGGTTGACGATGGTCTGCATCGCTTCTTCGCGAATACCGAAGGTCCAGTCGGGGATAAAACGCTCGCCGGGATTGGCGATTGGCGTATAGGGGAACGCCTGGCCGATCACGGCAACCCGAATACCACCGTCCATTTCCTTGATGGTGTAGGGTTTGAAGGCACGCAATGAAGATTCATCGTAAGCCTCGAAATCCTCGAACTTGTAATCAAAACTGGCTTCGGGTTTGACGAAAACGTTCTGGCAAACGAAGTCACCATTGAAATCCTTGACGTTGGAAATGACTTCCTCGTCTTTGTAGGTGAATTCCCAGTGACCGGTCATGACATCAACGCCCAGCAGATTACAGGCGCCGACCATGTCCTTGCCGCGAGTCCAGTAAGCAGTACCGGAACCCTGCCAGGTATCACCGCCGTCCATTAACAGTGTGCGGTTCGGGCCGTGATCAGCACGCACTTTCTTGACCAGCGTACGCAGGTGGGCAAAACCGCCGACCTTGCCGTACTTTTCAGCCGCTTCAACGAAATTTAAATGCGTGAAAGCGTGTGCTTCGAGGGTACCCGGCTTGATGCCGTAGTATTCGAGCAGATGTTTACCCACGATATGCGGCGGACGCCCACGAGCATCACCCAGACCCAGGTTAACATTCGGCTCACGGAAATAAACTGGATTCAACTGGGCGTGACAGTCGGTCATGTGCATGAAAGTGACATTCCCGAACTTGGGTACGTTATACATATCCTCCGGGGCTTTACCCTGACCGGTGGTGGTCACCCCGGCTGTACCGCTTGACTTGTTGTCGCAACCCGGCAACATGCCCGCAGCCGCAGCCATACCCATGACCTGGATAAATTCACGGCGATTGATAGACATTCAGTCCTCCTCGTGTACTTCGAATTAAGATATTAAGTTATTGAAATCTCGTTTGTTTTGTTCTTGTTGCCTGTCTTTTGTGCAGGCTGTTTCACCAGCATCAAAGCGGGCGAGCTCCCAGCAAGGTCCGGACATGATAGTACAAACTTTCACCTGATTGCATGCGTTTGGGCGTACCAGTGCACAAAACCGCAGAGTGCATGCGGAATGCAGCACTCAGGACCACTCCCGCAATGCCCGATTGCAGATTGCATCAATCGCTTGTTGCCGCCGTCAATAGACGCCGCCGTTGCCAGCCCCGTAACCGGTAGCCAAGCAAAAGTACCAGCAGGAATCCATAGATCAGAGGTTCACGGATATCCGCCTTGACCAGCAGCAGAAAATGCACCACCCCAAGCGGCGCGATCAGATAGATCAGTCGATGCAGTTTCTGCCAGCGCTTGCCCAGCCTGCGCATCATGCCGCGAGTGGACGTCAGGGCCAGTGGAATCAATAACGTGAAGGCCAGCATGCCTATGGTTATATAGGGCCGCTTGGCAATATCCACACCGATCTCCTGCCAGTCGAAAAACTGGTCGAACCAGAGATAGGTGAGCATGTGCAGGATGGCATAGAAAAAACTGTAAAGACCGAGCATTCGTCGAAAGCGGAATATCCAGGGCCGCTTCAACTGCTCGGCGAGTGGTCGAACCAGCAGGGTCAGCAACAGCAGTCGCAAAGTCCACAGGCCGGTTTCCCGGGTCAGTACTTCGAACGGATTGGCACCCAGCCGATCCTGCAAAACCCCCCAGGTCAGCCAGATGGCCGGGACCAGGCCGAGTAAAAACAGGACGATCTTCAACAGGATCAGAGTACGGGCAGAAGGCATCGGCTTGGAGGGACCGAATCAGTAATACTTGTGCAGGTCCATACCTTTATAAAGGTGCGCCACCTGCTCGGCATAACCATTGAACATCAGGGTCTCGCGCTTGAGAAATTCCCCCAACCGCCGCTCACGCTGCTGGCTCCAGCGCGGATGGTCCACGTGGGGATTCACATTGGCATAAAACCCGTATTCATTCGGGGCCGCCTTTTCCCAGGTGCTGACCGGTTGTTGCTCGGTCAGTCGAATCTTGACGATCGACTTGATGCTCTTGAAACCGTATTTCCATGGCACTACCAGCCGCAACGGTGCGCCGTTCTGGTTCGGCAGCACCTCGCCATAGAGGCCAACCGCCATAATTGCCAGGGGATTCATCGCCTCATCCATGCGCAGGCCTTCCACGTAAGGCCAGTCAAGTACCCCGTAGCGCTGGCCCGGCATCTCATTAGGTCGCTCCAGAGTGGTGAATTCCACGAATTTGGCTTTGGAAGTAGGTTCGAAACGCTTGAGCAAATCACCCAGTGGGAAACCGATCCAGGGAATGACCATCGACCAGCGTTCCACGCAGCGCAGTCGATAGATCCGTTCTTCCAGGGTGTGTGGCTTGAGGATATCCTCCAGCGTGTAAGTTCCAGCTTTGCCCACTTCACCTTCAACCGTTACCGACCAGGGATCGGTCGTCAGTTGGCCTGCCTTCTCCGCCGGCGAATATTTATCAGTGCCGAACTCGTAAAAATTGTTATAGCCGGTCACGTCGCTATACGGGGTTAATTTCTCATCGGTGGCAAACGCCGGTTTCTCGACATAGTCCAGCGGACGGTTGCCGTAGCCTTTGGCATGGGCCCAGGCGGTCCAGGAGAGCGCACCCAGTCCGGCCAATGGTCCCAGGGATGCGGCACGCAAAAAGCGCCGGCGTTCACGATAAAATTCCGGAGACGTGATTTCGGAGGGCTTGATTCGGGGTTGGGTGGATTTACCCATCAGCTATTCCATTCGATTCGTATGTAATTCTTGTGACAATCACAGCGGCGGCAAGTTCAGCAATATAAGCAATTGCTTATAATGTTAGCGCTGTGTCTGTCAACAATATCACCACTGGGCTATGATCAGCGAACACAATGATAAGTAACTGATAGATGAGTATTTCTGAAGCAGTCCAGCCAGAGTCCCCGGCCAGCAAGCGGATCAATACGGTCCTGAAACAGCACTCCCGCAGTCTCGGGCAACTGCGGCGATTCGAGATCTATAACGATAAGTTCGTCAAGATTGCCCAGCATGATCTGTTTGGCGAACAGCATTATCACCTGAACCTGTCAATGCTCGAACCCTGGCCGGTACATCAGCGCCGCATCGCCTGGCGTTGGGTACTGGCCCTGACCTATTTTGTGCTGGCCACGTTGATCTATGGCTACTATCTCTGGCAGCAACAGGACGCACAGACACTCAATCGCCTGCTGCCGTTTATCGTGGGTTTTATCCTGCTGGCACTCGGTTCGTTGATATTCTTTATCTACCAGTCACCCAACGTGACCGAGTTTCGCAGCCGGTATGGGAACTGTTCCTTGCTGCGTCTGTTTTATAATAAACCCGACAGCGAGAGTTTCCGTCACTTCGTGGCCGAGCTCAGGACGCGCATCCTGGCCGCCAGCCAGGCCGTCACCCTGGACAAGCAACAGATGCTGTCGATTGAATTGAAGGAACTACGGCGTCTCGCCGACGAAGGTGTGTTGTCCCAGGAACAATACCGGCGCGCTCACCAGCGCATCATGCGTATGCACCTGTAAAATCGCAGCCGGTTTTACAGACTTTAGCGGATGATAAACTTACGCCGCCGAGGCCTTGCGTTGCGATTTACCGAATACAAACCTGTCACCCTCGACATCGACGCGAATAACATCACCCGGAACAAACTTGCCGGCAAGTATCTCCTGGGCCAGGCTGTTTTCGATCTGCTGCTGTATGGCACGTTTTAGCGGCCGCGCACCATAAACCGGATCGAAGCCGGCTTCACCGATCTTGTCCAGCGCTGCCTCACTCAACTCGATATCCATGTGACGATCCTGCAAGCGCTTGCGCAGGTAATCGAACTGAATACCGGCGATCGCCCGAATCTGTTCGCGACCCAGCGGATGGAATACCACGACCTCGTCGACGCGGTTGATAAACTCCGGCCGGAAATGCTGACCGATGATCTCCATTACGGTCGCCTTCATGGCATCGTAGTTTTCCTCGCCGGCCATCTCCTGGATCTGTTGGGAACCCAGGTTTGAAGTCATCACGATCACGGTGTTTCGGAAATCCACGGTACGGCCCTGGCCATCGGTCAGGCGACCGTCATCCAGCACCTGCAACAGGACGTTGAACACGTCGGGGTGTGCCTTTTCGACCTCATCCAGCAGGATCACGGAATAGGGTTTGCGCCGCACCGCTTCGGTCAGATAACCCCCTTCCTCATAACCCACATAACCCGGGGGCGCGCCTATCAGGCGAGCCACGGAATGTTTTTCCATGAACTCGGACATATCGATGCGCACCATCGCGTCCTCAGTATCAAACAGGAATGCCGCCAGGGCCTTGGTCAATTCGGTCTTGCCCACGCCGGTCGGGCCGAGAAACAGGAAAGAACCATTTGGACGATTGGGATCGGAAAGTCCGGCACGCGAACGACGTATGGCATCGGCCACCGATTTCACCGCCTCGTCCTGACCCACCACGCGCTGGTGCAACGCCTCTTCCATGCGCAGCAGCTTGTCACGCTCGCCTTCCAGCATCTTGGAAACCGGAATTCCGGTCCACTTGGAGACCACCTCGGCAATCTCCTCCTCGTTCACCGCGCTGCGTAACAGCGTGGTCTCCTGGACATCGGCCTGGTCGGCCATCTCCAGTTGTTTTTCCAACTCGGGAATCTTGCCGTACTGCAACTCGGACATTCTGGTCAGGTCACCGGCACGGCGGGCAGTATCCAGCTCGATGCGGGCCCGTTCCAGTTCTTCCTTGATATGCTGGGTTCCCTGCACAGCCGCTTTTTCAGAATTCCAGATCTCTTCGAGATCGTGGTATTCGCGTTCCAGCTTCTCGATCTCCTCTTCGAGTTTGGATAAGCGTTCCAGTGAAGCCTTGTCGCTTTCTTTTTTCAACGCTTCACGTTCGATCTTCAGCTGAATCAGCTTGCGATCCAGGCGATCCATGGATTCAGGTTTGGAATCGATCTCCATGCGAATACGACTGGCCGCCTCGTCGATCAGATCGATGGCTTTGTCAGGTAATTGCCGATCGGTAATATAACGGTGCGATAAAGTGGCAGCAGCAACAATGGCCGGATCGGTAATATCCACGCCATGATGGACTTCGTATTTCTCTTTCAGGCCGCGCAGGATAGCCACAGTATCTTCAACACTCGGTTCATCCACCTGTACCTTCTGGAAACGCCGTTCCAGTGCCGCGTCCTTTTCAATGTACTTGCGGTATTCATCCAGTGTGGTGGCACCGATGCAGTGCAATTCGCCGCGAGCGAGCGCGGGCTTGAGCATATTGCCGGCATCCATGGCGCCTTCGGCCTTGCCGGCGCCGACCATGGTATGGATTTCATCGATGAACAGGATGATCTGCCCTTCCTGCTTGGACAGGTCGTTGAGCACGGCCTTGAGCCGTTCCTCGAATTCGCCACGGAACTTGGCCCCCGCCAGCAGCGAACCCATATCCAGTGACAGCACCCGCTTGTTCTTCAGTCCTTCAGGCACCTCGCCGTTGATGATCCGCTGGGCGAGGCCTTCCACGATTGCGGTCTTGCCGACACCCGGTTCGCCGATCAGTACGGGATTGTTCTTGGTGCGCCGCTGCAGTACCTGCACGGAGCGACGAATTTCGTCGTCACGTCCGATGACCGGATCCAGCTTGCCCTGCTCGGCGCGCTCGGTGAGATCGATGGTGTACTTTTCCAGGGCCTGGCGTTGTTCCTCGGCATTGGGATCGTCGACGTGTTGACCGCCTCGAATGTTGTCGATGGCTTTTTCGATTGCACCCTTGCTGGCGCCCGCCTTGCGCAGCAGTTCTCCCAGCTGGCCCTTGTCATCCACTGCGGCCAGCACAAACAGCTCACTGGAAATGTACTTGTCCTGGCGCTTTTGCGACAGCTTGTCGGTCAGATTCAGCAGCCGGGACAGTTCATTGGAAATATGCACCTCACCGCTGGCATCCTGAATCTCGGGCAGATGGTCCAGTGCGTCACCCAGCTGGGAACGCAGCAGGCGCACATTGACATCAGCCTGGGCCAGGAGATGGGAGACGCTGCCGCCTTCCTGATCCAGCAAGGCACTCATCAGATGTACCGGCTCGATCATCTGGTGATCGCGCCCGACCGCCAGGCTCTGGGCGTCGGCGATGGCCATCTGGAATTTGCTGGTGAGTTTGTCCATTCGCATGAGCGTCATTCCCCCGTGAGGTAAAAGTTCGTTTACTCTCACAAAAATAGGGACTGCGAAACGGTATTCAAGGTCCGGATCAGAAAATGCCGCTACATACAGGACAAACAGACAGCCAACCCCGGTGAGAGATTCGGTCCTTCAACAGGTTGCCAGTAATGCTTATCGTTCAATTAATGCAGCGTAGAATGAGCCAGGTAGATGACCAGCACACCCAGCAGGATCAGCAAGATCTGCTGCACGGTCGCGCTAATCTCGACCCGCTTGTGCAAGCCCGGGATCAGATCCGCGACCGCGATATAGATAAAACTTGATGCGGCGATGGCCAGCACATATGGCAAGGCGTCTTGCATGTCGGCCAGGCTGTAATAGGCCAGCAACGCCCCGATTATTGTGGTCAGGCTGGAGAGCACGTTGAACACAAACGCCTTGCGCCGACTGAAGCCGCTGTGCAGCAGTACAGCGAAATCGCCGACCTCCTGGGGAATTTCATGCGCCGCCACGGCCATAGCGGTCACGATACCCAGATGGATATCGGTCATAAATGCGGCGGCGATCAGGACCCCGTCAACCAGGTTATGTACCCCGTCGCCGATCAGGATCAGCGTACCTGCCGCGGCATGGCTACCGTGGGTGTGGGGTTCGGGCGTGTGCGCCTCGCAGACTTCATGATGGCAGTGACGCCACAGCACCATTTTCTCGAGCAGGAAAAATCCCAGTAACCCGAGCAACACCGTCAGACCCAGCAGATGGAAGTCGTCCGTACCCGCCAGGCTATGCGGTAACAGCGCCAGGAAGGCCGCGCCCAGCAAGGCACCGATAGCGAAACTGACCAGGTGCGGTAACAGCCGATCCCTAATGAATCCGGGAATCAGCAAGAACAGCGCCGCGGCCAGGACACTCAGGACTCCGCCCAGCAGGCTGAAGAGAATGATCCAGTTCAATAACGACATAGCATTCCAATCTGCAAGACAAAAACCACGACATGATACTCGCTTCCGTCGCTGGCGACACCCGGGCCTTTCTTCGCTGTTATCGTCAAAGCCTCAATCCTGTCGCCAAATTACTGTCGCCATGCGACCGGTGATCCCGTCTCGCCGGTAGGAATAAAACCGTTGCGCATCACTGTAGGTGCAATAGTCTCCACCGCTGATCTGTTCAATGCCCTGCCGCAGCAGGCGTTGCCGTGCCAGCTGGTAGATGTCCATCAGCCAGTGTCCGGGGTGCGTCACGGTAAAGGCCTGTTTCGCCGCAGACTCATGCTCGATGAAAGCCCGGCGAACGTCGTCCCCGACTTCATATACATGAGGACCGATGGCCGGCCCCAGCCAGGCCATGAGTTGCGCGCCCGGCGCCTGAAAACGGGCCACAGCGGCTTCGATCACGCCAGCTTGCAGGCCGCGCCAGCCGGCGTGCACCGCCGCCACTTCCTGCCCGGCAGAATCACAGAGTAATACCGGCAGACAGTCTGCGGTCAGCACGGCGCATATCACCCCCGGGGTGCAACTGTATGCGGCATCCGCTTCGAGATTGCCCGGTACAACACCCGCTTCCAGCACCGCCACCTGTGTTCCGTGTACCTGCTGCAGCCAGGCGGGTTCGGCTGGCAAACCGAGTCGGGCCCGGTTGGTCGCCACCGCGGCCGGGTCGTCACCCACGTGGGCCGCCAGGTTGAGTGAGGCATAGGGCCCCTGGCTGACACCGCCCGTGCGGCAAGTGGTACCGGCAATAACCCGGGCCGGGGCCGGCCAGTCGGGCTGGATGAACAGTTCGCGGTTCACCGTGTGCTTTCCATGGCATCACGATCCTGCTGCAGAATCGCGATCAGTCGGGCCATATCATCGGGCAGTGGCTGCTCCCAGCTCACTGTCTCGCCGCTGATCGGGTGTTTGAATCCGAGCTTGCTGGCGTGCAGGGCCTGGCGTTTGAAATCACGCAGCAGCATGACCAGTTCATCACCGGCACCTTTGGGCAGGCGTAGCCGGCCACCATAGACCGGATCGCCCACCAGCGGATGCTGAATATGGGCCATGTGCACTCGAATCTGATGGGTTCGACCGGTCTCAAGCGTGACCCGCACCAGGGTGTGTCCACGATAGCGTTGTTCGACCCGGTAGTGCGTGATCGCCGGCTTGCCGTTTTGCACCACTGCCATGCGCTTGCGATGGACCGGATGCCGACCAATGGGGGCCTCAACAGTCCCGCCGGCGGTCAGTACTCCGTTGACCACGGCCAGGTATTCGCGCAGGAATTGCCTTGCCTGCAACTGTTCCACCAGCTTTTTTTGGGCCTCGAGCGTGCGCGCCACCACCAGCAAGCCGGTGGTTTCCTTGTCCAGCCGATGGACAATGCCGGCCCGGGGCACTGTGGCCAGTCCTGAATCATGATGCAGCAAGGCATTGAGCATGGTGCCCTCGGGATTGCCCGCGGCCGGGTGGACGACCAGACCGGCCGGTTTGTTCAGGACAATCACTGCCTCGTCCTCGTAAACGATATCCAGCGCGATTGGCTCGGCCTGCCATTCCCCCTGGGCCTCGAGCACTGCCTCGATCTCGATTCGTTCTCCCCCGAATACCTTGTCCCGGGCCCGGGGCTGGCGGCCATCGACGCGCACGCACCCCTGCCTGAGCCACTGCTGTAAACGGGACCGGGAATACTGGGAAAACAGCTGTGCCAATGCCTGATCCAGGCGTTGTCCGGCCATGGATTCAGGTATCTCGCCATGAAGGTATTCTGTACGTTGTGTCGTCATCGACCTGTTTACGGGTATAATGCCGGCCTCAGCCGATCGTACTACAAATCCACCTGTTACCTTTTCGGAATCATCATGGCCGTACGCAACCTGCTCCTGATACTTTCCCTGCTGCTCCTGTCAGCTTGCGGTTCCTCGCCGGACGAAAACGATCCCACCGCGGGTTTGTCAGTCGAGGAACTCTATGCTCTGGCACAAGAAGCGCTGAGTGACGGCAATTACGATACCGCTATCGAGCATTTTGAACGGCTGGAATCCCGCTTCCCGTATGGGCCTTATGCTGTCCGGGCCCAGCTGGAAATCATCTACGCCTATTACAAGTATGGGGAGAAGGAAACAGCCATTCTTTCCGCAGATCGGTTTATCAAACTGCACCCCAACCATACGCATGTTGATTACGCTTATTATATGCGTGGCCTGTCCAGTTTCCGGCTGGAACCTTCGTTGCTCGACCGCTGGTTCAACCAGGACATGACCGAGCGGGACCCACGTCCAGCGCGCGAGTCATTCCGCTATTTTTCTGAACTGGTCAGAAAATTTCCCAACAGCCGCTATGCCGAAGACGCCGTTGCCCGCATGTATGCCCTGCGCGATTCACTGGCCAAGCATGAATTACATGTCGCCAGATATTATCTGAAGCGTGGGGCCCTACTCGCGGCAGCGAACCGGGCCAAGTATCTTGTGGAAAACTACCAGAAAACCAGTGAGGTGCCAGAGGCGCTCGGCATCATGGTGCGGGCTTATCGAAAACTGGGATTGAATGATCTGGCAGATGACGCCCTGAAAGTGCTGGAGCTCAATTATCCTGATAATGCCGAGACACGCCGGGCGAAAGCCGCTTCCTGACTATTTTCCCGAAAAGATTATTCTGAATACATAGAAGATACTATGCCGTTCCCTGGCATAGCCGATAGTTCGCTAGATAGCGTCTTCACCCTCTTCGCCGGTACGAATTCGAACGACTCGATCCACATCACCAACGAAGATTTTGCCGTCGCCGATCTTCCCGGTACGGGCAGCATTGGTGATAGCTTCAATTGATTGATCGACCAGGTCGGCAGACACCACTATCTCGATTTTTACCTTGGGTAAAAAGTCGATCACATATTCAGCACCACGGTACAGCTCGGTGTGCCCCTTCTGACGTCCAAATCCCTTGACCTCAGTGGCTGTCATTCCGGCAATCCCAATCTCGGAGAGAGCCTGACGCACATCATCCAGCTTGAAGGGTTTGATAATGGCCTCGATTTTTTTCATTTGTCTGACCTTTGTTCTTTGATTGTTAAAAGTTATAAACGATTTTTCGCTCCATGCCCAGCATTCACTGGCGGCGGAGATAACCGGAAGTAATAGGATAACGTCGATCCCGGCCAAACGCGCGCCGGGTGATCCTGATTCCCGGCGGTGCCTGGCGACGTTTGTATTCGTTACGCGTAACCATGTAAACGATCCGTTCGACTGTTTCGCGCTCATAACCACGTGCAACGATATCGTCCACACCCAGGTCGTTTTCCACATACATCTCGAGAATCGGATCCAGCACCTCGTAGGGAGGCAGACTGTCGGTATCCTGCTGATCGGGAGCCAGTTCCGCAGATGGTGGCCGATCAATGACGCGTTGAGGAATCACCGTAGAGAGACTGTTACGGTAATTGGCCAATTCATAAACCAGTGTCTTGGGCACATCCTTGAGCACATCGAATCCCCCGGCCATATCACCGTAGAGAGTCGCGTAACCAACGGCCATCTCACTCTTGTTTCCGGTCGTCAGCACCATCTTGCGTTTCTTGTTGGAGATCGCCATCAACAACAAGCCGCGACAGCGTGCCTGAATATTCTCTTCGGTGGTATCCACCGGCAAACCGGCAAATTCATCAGCAAGAATATCGAGAAAGGCATTAAAAGGTTTTTCAATAGCAATCACGCGGTAGTTAACGCCCAGGATGTGGGCCTCCTCGGCGGCATCTTCAACACTCATGTCCGCGGTGTATCGTGAAGGCATCATGACCGCCTCGATCTCATCGGCACCGAGGGCATCCACCGCCACAGCCAGAGTCAGAGCCGAATCGATTCCACCTGAAAGACCAATCACCGCCCCGTCAAAGCCGTTCTTGCGTACGAAATCCCGCACCCCCAGAACCAGAGCTTGATAAACACTGGCCGTGGTGGAGAGCGGAGCAGGCAACACTTCGGACTGAACCGGTTCCCAGTGATCCTCACATTGCTGAAAGCGAACCAGTTCCAGTTTTTCCTCAAAACCTGGCAACCGCTGGGTGACCGTACCGTTGTTATCCATGACAAACGAGTCACCGTCGAACACCAGTTCATCCTGTCCGCCAACCAGGTTGGCATACAAAACCGGAAGCCCGGTTTCACGACATCGATCGGCTACCACCTGTTCGCGCTCATAACCCTTGTTGACATGATAGGGAGAGGCATTGATATTGATAATCAAATCCGCACCCGCTTCACTGAGACGTTGCGGGGGTTCCGGAAACCAGATGTCTTCACAAATTGTAATTCCTACACGGGCACCGGCGATCTCTATCACAGAGGATTGATGGTCCGGAACGAAATAGCGTTTCTCATCAAACACACTGTAGTTGGGCAGGTTGTCCTTGCGTGCATGAGCGATGATCTTTCCCTCGCGGATGACTGCCACCGAATTATAGATACCGACAGGAGTATGTTCGGGATAACCGAGCAACAGATCGATACCGGTCACCTGTTTCTGCAGGGTATGCAGCGACCGTTCGATGCGCTCATACATGCCGGGTCGCAGCAACAGATCCTCCGGCGGATAACCGGTAAGCGCCAGTTCGGGAGTAACCAGGACGTCCGCCTGAAGTTTATCGCGTGCCTCACGCAGCACTTCGGCAATACGCTGCGCATTACCCTCCATATCACCCACCAGCAGATTAATCTGGGCGATAGCGACCCGCAATTCTGGTTTATCCATGGTGTGCATTATGCCGGATTAGTCAGACAGATTTTCCTGGAGCAACCGCCCCATTTCTGCCGGCGAGCGACTGACTGTCACCCCGGCAGCCTGCAAGGCGGTGAACTTGCCCTCGGCAGTGCCTTTGCCACCGGCGATGATCGCCCCGGCATGACCCATGCGTTTGCCCGGCGGCGCGGTCACTCCGGCAATATAGGCCACCACCGGTTTGCTGACATGGTGCCGAATGAACTCGGCGGCCTCCTCTTCCTCGCTGCCACCGATCTCACCTACGAGAATAATTCCACGAGTGCCTGGATCGTTTTCAAACAACGACAGGCAGTCAACAAAATTGAGTCCATGGACAGGATCGCCACCAATGCCGATGCAGGTACTCTGCCCCAGGCCGTTCTGGGTTGTCTGATACACGGCTTCATAGGTGAGGGTTCCCGAACGGGAGACGATGCCAATGCTGCCCGGCTGATGAATGGCGCCGGGCATGATGCCAATCTTGCACTGTCCCGGGGTGATGATACCGGGACAGTTGGGGCCGATCAGATAACTGTCGCTGTCCTTGAGTGCGGCTTTCACCCGCAGCATGTCCAGAACCGGGATACCTTCCGTGATACAGGCGATCACCCCGATCCCGGCATCGGCCGCTTCCAGAATCGCGTCGGCAGCAAACGCGGCAGGCACATAGATCATGCTGGCGTCAGCTCCTGTCTCACGCACCGCATCCGCCACAGTATCAAAGACCGGGCGCTCAAGATGCGTCGTACCACCCTTGCCCGGGGTCACGCCGCCAACCAGCTGGGTACCGTAATCGATTGCCTGCTGGGCATGGAAACTGCCCTGCTTGCCGGTAAAGCCCTGCACAATGACCCGCGTGTTTCGATCGATCAGTACCGCCATCAGGCAGACCCTCCCGCTGCCTCGACCACCCGGGTAGCGGCATCGCTCAGACCATCTGCGGCAATGATATCCAGACCACTCTTCTCCAGCAGGGCCTTACCCTGTTCAACATTGGTTCCTTCGAGCCGCACAACCACCGGTAAATCCAGACCGGTCTCCTTAACCGCCTGAATGATACCTTCGGCGATCAGATCACAACGCACGATCCCTCCAAAGATATTGACCAGGATAGCCTGTACCTGGCTGTCGGAAAGAATGAGTTTGAAAGCCTCGGCAACCTTGTCCGCGGTAGTGCCGCCGCCGACATCGAGAAAGTTGGCCGGCTGGCCACCATGCAACTGGATCAAATCCATAGTAGCCATCGCCAGACCGGCACCGTTGACCATGCAGCCAATATTGCCCTCGAGACTGACATAGTTCAGACCGTGCTGATGCGCGCGATTCTCGCGCTCGTCTTCCTGACTGGCATCACGCAATGCCTGCAAATCGGGATGACGGTAAAGACCGCTGTCATCGAGATTGATCTTGGCATCCACTGCCAGGAGGTCACCGTCAGCGGTTAACGCCAGCGGGTTGATTTCAACCAGGCTCAGGTCCTTTTCCAGGAACAGGCGATACAGTCCCTGCATGATGGCAGTCAGGGATTTGAGTTGTTTTTCCAGACCCAGTCCAAATGCCAACTGGCGGCACTGATAACCCTGCAGGCCAGCCGCCGGGTGTACAGGAACAGTGAGAATTTTTTCGGGTGTCTCACGCGCCACCTCCTCGATGTTCATGCCACCGGCCGCCGAGGCCATGAAGACCACCTGGGAAAGGCTCCGGTCCACCAACATACCAAGATAATATTCAGCGGCTATCTGACTGGGTTGTTCGATTAACACCTGGTTCACCGGCTGACCATGTGGTGCCGACTGGCCGGTCACCAGCAGGGAGCCAAGCAACTGACCAGCAGCCTCTTCCAGGGCCTTTACAGAATCAACCTTGAGCACCCCGCCGGCCTTGCCCCGGCCTCCCGCGTGCACCTGGGCCTTGATCATCCATTGTTCCCCTCCCAGCTCAGCGGCTGCAGCACGGCATGCTGCGATCGAATCGGCCACACGGGCCTCGGGTACCGGAATGCCAAATTGGGAAAACAGCTGCTTGGCCTGAAATTCGTGAAGATTCATATGCTTTTTTAAGTGATGTAAAAGGCTATTTTGGAACAATACCCGGGGCGAAGCAAAACCCTCTCGGGGATATGCCCGGTCAATTTGGGTTATCATAAGCCCGAGCAAACAATTTCAGGACATTTACATGCCCGGATTGCTACGCCTTATTGTGCTGGCCCTGCTGATCTGGCTGATTATTCGCCTTTATCAGCGATTCAAATCACTTGGAAAGCAGGACGGTACCAGAAAAGAACAACCCCGTCCCATCGAGAATATGGTGCGCTGCGCACAGTGCGGCACTCATATTCCGGAAAAAGAAGCACTTCGAGAGGATGATCGATACTACTGCAGTCGGGCCCACCTGCCGAAAAACAATTAAACAAACCGGATTACATCAATACGTGATAATGAGTAACCAGCAATGAATGACGGGATCGAAGGCAGCCGTTTTCACCTCGCCACCATGGAAAGTGAGGCAGAGGTCTGGAGACCACTGGCGCTGCTCAATCTCTATCGACTGATAATCAGTGGACTGTTCACCGGGTTGTTCTATAGCGGGTTCCTGTTGCCGCCTCTGGCAAGTTATAACCCATTACTGTTTCACATCACATCGCTGATCTATTTTGCCCTGGCCATCATCTTCATCCTTTCAATAGGCAACCGTCGCCCCTCATTTGATATTCAGGTCTACATACAAATTGGTATCGATATCCTGGCCCTGACCATATTGATGCATGCCAGTGGCAGCATTACCAGTGGCCTGGGGACTTTACTGATAGTGACGATTGCCGGCGGCAGTATCGTCATGGGCGGGCGCCATCCCCTGATGTTCGCGGCACTGGCGACCCTGGCAGTATTGGGAGAACAATTCTACGCACAACAAATCGGGCTCAGTCAGCCGAACAATTACACTCAGGCCGGGATTCTTGGCGTGGCATTGTTTGTCACCGCGCTGGCGGTACACGGATTCGCCCATCGCATCCGTGAATCCGAAGCCCTGGCCCAGCGGCGGAGCCTCGACCTGGCCAACATGTCGCAGTTGACCGAGCACATCATCCAGCGCATGCAAACCGGAATCATCGTCATTGATAACGATGATCGAATACGCCTGATGAATGAATCGGCCTGGTACATGCTCGGCATGCCCTCGGCGACCCATCACAGTCACTTGCAGGACCTGTCCAGGGAACTCGCGGAACAGACCCGACGCTGGCAAAACAATTCAAACAGCGACATCGAAATGATCCAGCCTTCTGCCGAACATCCTAAAGTCATGCCCCGCTTTGCCCGGCTGGGCCAGGAGACCAGTACCGGCACGTTGATTTTTCTCGAGGACGCGACCGCCATGGCACGCCAGGCACAGCAGCTACAACTCGCTGCACTGGGCCGTCTGACTGCCAGCATCGCCCACGAGATCCGTAATCCTCTGGGTGCCATCAGTCATGCCGGCCAATTACTGGGAGAGTCGTCCCACCTGGATGATAATGATCGACGTCTG
>JASFNY010000009.1:0-15437 GCA_050116795.1 Thiohalophilus sp. | reverse complement strand
TGATGCAGTGATGAAAAAACTGGCAGACAACCAGATTGCCTCGGCCATCTATTATCCGGTCCCGTTACATAAGCAAAAAGTATTTGCCGATGTTTGCCAGAATGTTCGACTGCCTGTGACCGATGATATCGCCTCGCGCTGTATGTCCTTGCCCATCTATCCGGAACTTCGGGATGAGCAGGTCGACCAGGTTATCGATATCATCAAATCGGTCTGAGTAATAAAGCATGAAACGGGTCATGATCATCGCCGGCGAAGCCTCCGGCGATCAACATGCTGCCAGGCTTGTAGAAGGCGTCAAGCATTGCCTGCCGGATACTCAATTCTTTGGTATCGGCGGCAGTTCCATGCGCAAGGCTGGTGTGGATATACTGGTCGACTCGGCGGAACTGGCAGTGGTCGGCCTGATCGAGGTGCTTGCGCATCGCAAGGTGATCTTCGGCGCGCTCAATCAAATGCGTGAAATACTCCGTCATGACCCGCCGGATCTGCTAATCCTGACCGACTACCCGGAATTTAACCTGCGACTCGCCCGCACCGCCAAAGAATGCGGTGTGAAGGTACTGTATTACATCAGTCCACAGATCTGGGCCTGGCGCCAGGGACGGGTTCGCAAGATCCAGCAGCTGGTCGATAAGATGGCGGTGGTATTTCCCTTTGAAGTGGACTTCTATGCTAACCACGGCGTTCCCGTGACCTATGTCGGCCATCCTCTCGCCCATGAGGTCGAGGCCAGTGCCGGTCGGGATGAGCTGTTACGTGAATTCGGTATGGATCCGCAACGCCCTGTCGTCGGCCTGTTTCCCGGTAGCCGACGTAGTGAGATCCGTCGCCTGTTACCTGTGATTATCGAGACTGCTCAGCGCCTGCACCGCGAACGGCCGGAACTCCAGTTCATACTTCCGATTGCATCAACACTCAATCCGCAATTAATTCGGGAAAACATGCCCGAGCATGATCTCGATATCCACTATATCGAGCATCGACCTTATGATGCGATGCAGGCCAGTGATGCAATAGTCACCGTTTCAGGCACAGTTACACTCGAAATTGCCCTGATCGGTACTCCAATGGTGGTTATTAACCGGGTAGCCTGGTTGACTTATCACATCGTACGCCGAATGTTGAAAATCAAGCACATTGCATTGTGTAATATTGTCGCACAACGGCAAATTGTTCCTGAACGTATACAAAACGACGCCCGACCAGAAGTACTCGCCCAGGATCTACTACGGTTACTCGATGACAAAAGTTATCGTGATGAGATTAAACGCGGCTTGCAGGAAGTAAAGCAGAAGCTGGAAGACGACAGTCACATGACTGATATTGCCAGCGTGACGGTCGAGATGCTGTCAGAAGAATAATACCGGGCAAATTTACCGCAATATCCCGCGTTTGGAACGTTGTAGAAATTCGAGCATGCTTTTTACTTCAGGATATTCTTTTGCCAGCGGCTCGAGATGCTGACGGGCTTCTTCGCTGGTATACCCTGAGCGATAAATAATCTTGTAAGCATCTTTGACTGCCTTGATTGTATCTTTGCTGTGCTGACGACGTTTGAGCCCTTCGCTATTGATGCCGTAAGGGCTGGCCGGATTACCGCTGACCATGACATAAGGCGGTATGTCCTTGCTGATAGCACTGCCCATGCCGCAAAAAGCACCATTACCAATCTTGGTGAACTGGTGGACCAGGGTAAAACCACCCAGAATGACGTGGTCATCAATCTCAACATGCCCGGCGAGCGATGCGCCATTGGCAAAGATAGTGTGATCACCAATCAGACAGTCATGGGCAATATGAATATACGCCATCAGCCAGTTATCGTTGCCAATGCGGGTCAGGCCTCCCCCATCATCGGTACCACGGTTGATTGTGACAAACTCGCGAACAGTGTTCCTGTCACCGATCTCCAGACGGGAAGCTTCTCCATGATATTTTTTGTCTTGCGGTATTTCACCTATCGAACTGAACTGGAAAAAGCGGTTATCGCGACCAATTCGAGTCGGGCCATTAATAACGACATGGGGACCAATGACAGTACCGGCGCCGATCTCGACATCCGGTCCGATTATGCTAAATGCACCAATAGTGACGTCGTCAGCAATCCGGGCAGAAGGATCGATGACAGCGCGCTGATCAATACTCATTCTACCTCTCGTTCAGCACACATCAGCTCCGCACTACAAACTACTTTATCTTCCACTTTTGCACGTCCGTCGAACTTCCATATACCACGCATTTCACGTACAAATTCGACTTCCAAACGTAGTTGATCACCAGGAATAACAGGCTGCTTGAAACGCGCCTTGTCGATGCCGACAAAATAATACAACGAGGTCCCGTCCGGCTTGCGCCCAACCGTCTTGAAGGCAAGAATACCAGTAGCCTGGGCAAGCGCTTCAAGAATCAATACACCCGGCATTATCGGTCGATTTGGAAAATGCCCTGGAAAATACGGTTCGTTATGAGTGACATTTTTTATCCCCACCAGGGATTTCCCCGGTTCACATTCCAGAACCTTATCGATCAGCAGAAACGGATAGCGATGCGGTAAATGCTCAAGAATTTCGTAAATATTCAGCGAGACCAATAGTCGACCCCTTCTATATAAATGGTATCTTACTTCCCTTTACGGGATTCCAGTGTTTTAACGCGTTTGGCTATCTCGTCCAACTGCTTGAATCTGACAGCATTTTTCCGCCATTGCTGATTGGTATCCAGAGGTATTCCGGATGAATAAACACCGGCCTCCCGAACTGAGTGGCTCACCAATGACATGCCGGTAATTGTGACATTGTCCGCAATTTCAATATGCCCGGCAATAGCTACAGCACCGGCAATTGTGCAGTGTTTCCCAATATGGACGCTTCCTGCAATCGCCGTGCAGGCAGCAACAACCGTGTGGTCACCGATTTGGACATTATGTGCCACCTGAACTAGATTATCGAGCTTGACGTTGTTACCAATCAGTGTGTCTTCAATGGCACCACGATCGATCGTGGTATTGGCACCGACCTCCACGTCATCACCTATCACAACACGGCCAATCTGTGGAACCTTTAACCAGACACCCTTATCGGAGGCCTGCCCAAATCCGTCCCCACCGATTACCACCCCCGGATGAGCTAGAAAGTTTTCCCCAATCACGCAATCGTGGCATATCGTTACGTTGGAATGGAGCCGGCTGTCTTTACCGATCTTGACACCGGCTTCAACGACACAGCCTGGACCGATACTGACAGCTTCGCCCAGCTGGACAGAAGGCCCAATATACGTGTTCGGACCAATGTAAGCAGAATCTGGAACAGTTGCTGATTCGTCAACAACGGCCGAGGGGTGTATTCCTGTTTGTTGACTTTGATCGGGATACAAAAGCGTGGCGATACGCGCATAGGCGGCATGGGGATTATCCACTACCAGGGCAATGCATGGACAAAACTCCGCGTCATCCTGTTTGACTATTACTGCAGATGCTTGAGTATTTTTCAGATGCTGCCGGTAGGCCGAGTTGGTCAGAAATGAAATTGCACCACTATCGGCATTGGTCAGGGTTGCTACATGATCGATCGAGACTTCCGGATCACCGATAATCCGCCCACCGACGTGATTGGCGAGCTGTTGCAAAGTAAAAATCACGTATAGATCCGTTAGTTCTGAGATTTATCCGCAACCGGATTGTATTGGGCATTCAATCGCTCGAGAACCTGTTTGCTCAAGTCCACTGTTTCCGCGGCAAAGATAACATTATCACCTACCACCAGATCATAATTCTCTTCTTTTGCCAGTTTTACAATGGTGTCATAAACCAGCTTTTGCAGTTTGTTTAATTCATCATTGCGACGGATATTCAAATCTTCATTAAATTCTTCACGGGTACGTTTTATCTCGCGTTTTTCAAGAACAATCTGCCGCTCCTTCTTCTTGCGCATTTCATCACTCATGATATCTGCATCCTTGGCCAGCTCTTCTTCCATTTGTTTTAGTTTTTTCTGCATTGCGACGATTTTCTCGTCACGCGGGGCAAATTCTGTCTCAAGTTTTTTACGCGCCGAGTCAGCTTGCGGAGCCTCTTTCAGGACTTTTGCTATATTCACAAAACCAATCCGTGATTCCGCATTGGCAAGCGGAGCTATAGCAAACAACGCCAGTGCCAATACTGCATTTCGCATAATAGATTTAAACAAAACGGTTTTCTCCATATGCATTACCATCAAAAGTCCTGCCCCATCGTAAACTGGAATCTTTGTAGTCTATCCCCGGGCTTATCATTCAGCGGGAACGCATAACTGAATCGCAATGTACCGATTGGGGCCAGCCACAAAAAGGACAATCCAGTCGAGGTACGTAATTCGTTCAAATCAACAGATTGTTCCGCTGGGAATACATTACCCGCATCAAAAAATGCCGTCAGTCGCGTCGATTTACTATCTTCAATAAAAATATTCGGCAGTATTAGTTCGACATTGGCAACAACCCGCTTGTTACCCCCCAGTGGATCATCGGTTACTATATCACGCGGCCCTAGACTGTTACTGTCATAACCGCGGACCGTGCGACTGCCACCGGCATAATAGTTCATGTAAGGCGGTAAACCTTTGAACTTGGCATTTCCATAACTATTCCCGTAACCAAGGTTCAATTCGGTGGACAAAGTAATATTTTCAGTAAACCCGAAGTATTTCTGTAAACGGGTTTCAAATTTGTAATACTCCAGATCACTTCCGGGTACCGACGCAGTAGCAGTCAGCGCTGTTACCGACCCTTCATCAGCGAGTATCGCCCTGTTGCGGCTATCACGTCGCCATCCAATGGATAGCTCATAATTATCATAAACACTACCATTTTGATCAATAAAATCAAGTATATCCTGCGAAGCCTCAGGGAACGCTACCAGGTCGGTATTTTCATACCCTATGGAAAGATTGGTCCGAGTGATTTCTGATAACGGAATACCATAATTCATTGATATCCCTTTGCTATTCGTCGTATAAGTGCTCAGCTGGGCCTCTGCAGCGTCCACTTCACGCCAGAAGACATTGAAACCCCGACTAATGCCGTCATCCGTATAGTAGGGATTCAAGTAGGAAAAGTTATAATATTTGGTCACGCTGCTGTTGTTCAGGTTAAGGCCCAGGCGTTTACCCGTCCCCAGAAAATTGTCCTGGGTAAGACCAAAATTGACAAGCGGACCCTGAGTATCCGAATAACCGATACCCGCCGTGAGTGAGCCGGTCGGTCGCTCCTTGACATTATAATTGACATCGACTTGATCGCTGGTTCCGGGAACAGCAGGTGTTTCGACGGAAACTTCTTCAAAGTAGCCGAGTCGATCAAGACGAGTCTTGGAAAGCGAGACCTTTTCGGTCGACAACCAGTCGCCTTCATGTTGACGAAACTCCCGGCGTATTACTTCATCGCGTGTTTTATCGTTGCCCGTGATGTTTATTCGACGAACATAAACACGCCGACCCGGATCGATCGAAATCGTCAATGCAACAGTCCGGGAATCCTTGTTCAAATCCGGTATAAGATTGACGTTGGCAAAAGCATAACCCTTCTCTGCCAGTCGATCGCTGATATTTGTGGTGGTCTGAACACTTTTCCTGTGCGAGTAAATTTCATCAACTTTTAGCGTAATGAGATTCTGGATCTCCTCAACCGGAACGATGGTATCTCCACTGATCTTGATATCACTGACTGTATATTGTTCACCTTCAGTTATATTGACAGTAACATACACTTCCTGCTTGTCAGGCGTCAGAGAAACCTGGCTGGAATTGGTATTAAAGTTAATATACCCACGATCAAGATAATACGAACGCAGATTCTCCAGATCGGCACTGAGCAGCTGCCGGGAATATTTTTCACGCCCAAAAACTGAACTGCCTGCTAATGTAAATTTCTTAAGCAGCTCTTCGTCATCAAAAGCTTTATTACCTACTATATTAATAGAATAGATTTCTGCAGCCACACCTTCCGCAATGTTTATCTCTACATCAACACGATTTCGCTCAAGAGGTGTGGTAACTGTAGAAATTTCAACACTGTATTTGCCAAGACTGTAATATTGCCTTTCGAGTTCCTGAGCTACTTTGTCAAGAGTAGACCTGTCCAGCACCTGTCCCCGAACCAGACCAATCTGTTCAAGTGAGGATTTAAGCTGGTCATCCGGAATACTGTCATTACCCTCTATTCTTATATCGGCAATTGCCGGGCGTTCAGCAACGAAAACTACCAGTACATCACCTTCTCTTTCGAGCTTGACGTCTTTGAAGAAACCAGTCTTGTAGAGATCGTGAATTGCACGACTACTCAGTTCAGGATCGAGCATATCACCCGCCTTGACAGGCAAATAATTAAACACTGTACCGGCGGATACACGTTGCAAGCCCTCAAGACGAATATCCTTGACAATAAACGGTGCAAACCCCAATGCAGGTAAAGATATAAAAACCAAGATCAGGGTAAACAGGCTTCTTTTTATCAAACTTACCATTTGAATCTAGTTCCCAACCAATCGCATTATGTCATTATAAAATGCCAGCCCCATCAGCGTTACCAGAAGAAATATCCCGATCATACGCCCTGTCATTTCGGTTTCCTCTGATACCGGACTGCCTTTGAAAAATTCGACAACGTAAAACAGCAAATGTCCTCCGTCGAGCACTGGAATTGGTAGTAAGTTGAGAATACCGAGACTGATACTGACTATTGCCAGAAAACTCAAAAACCGGGTTATACCGGCACTTGCGGATATGCCGGCGTGCTTGGCAATATTGATCGGGCCACTGAGATTTTTAATCGACACTTCACCGGTAAACAGCTTTCCAAGCATTTTCAACGTAAGCATGGTCATACCCGCTGTTTGTTCTATTGACTTGGGTATCGCGCCGAAAATTGAGTAATCATAGTAGACAACCATATCTTCAGGAATCTCAGCACGGCTCAATGCCCCAATTCCCAGTTGACCGACGATCTTGCCGTCACGCTCGGCTTTTTGTGGAGTAACGGTAACTTCCTGGAATTCCCCATTTCGTTTATACCGCAGGGTGATAGGCACTTCCGGTCGCGGCGTAACATATTCGACCATATCACCGAAAGTGGATATTTCCTGATTGTCCATTTTTACAATCCGATCGCCTTTTTTCAGTCCTGCCCTTCCTGCAGGAGAATCTTGCAGCACCTGTCCAATTACAGGTTCTACAGATGGTCTCCATGGCGAAAAGCCGAGCAATTCAAACAGGTTGTCGGGATCGAGTTCCCGATCGACACCTTGCAGGTTCAAATGATGTTGCGACGTGCTTCCATCCGGGTTTTGAGTAGTAACCTGAATAATTTTTCTATCTACCAGGGCGGGCAACAGATGATTCATTGCCACCTCCCACACCGGGGTAGCTTCCCCATCGATGGAGATAATTTTCTGATCGGGTTTCAGACCGGCCTGTGCAGCTGGTGTATTTTCCGAAACCTTTCCAATGACTGGAACAAGAGCATTACTACCAATGACAAACATCAACCACAATGCGACAACCGCAAACAGGAAATTGAAAATGGGACCAGCTGCAACTATAGAGAAGCGTTTCCATATGGGTTGACGATTAAACGCACGATGTTTCTCCTCATCTTTCACTTCGCCGTCTTTTTCGTCCAGCATCTGCACATATCCGCCCAGCGGCAAAGCGGCGACAACATATTCTGTACGATCCTTTCCACGAACCGTTCGCCATATTGGCCGACCGAACCCGATTGAATATCGCAGCACCTTGACACCCAGCTTCTTCGCTACCCAGAAATGGCCAAATTCATGCACGGCAATCAGAACACTGATCGCCACGATGAAAGCCAGGGCGTAATACGCAAACTCCAGCATCACGTTACCTTGCTTTGTGCTTGGAAAAGGGATTCTTTTGCATGCTGACGAGCCAGGGCATCATCGGCCAGCACGGTCTCGAGATTATCAGCCGCACGTGCACTCATCACTTCAAGTACCGACTCAACAACAGAAGCGATCCCGGTAAACGGCAGTTGCTTGTCAAGAAATGCCTGCACTGCGACTTCGTTGGCCGCATTTAATATCGCAGGAGCCGTTCCTCCTTCATGGGCCACCTGCTCGGCCAATTGCAGGCATGGAAACCGCTGATAATCCGGCGGTTCAAAGTCCAGGTGTGCCACGTCGAAAAGGTTGAGATGTTCGACACCGGCATCCATACGTTCCGGCCAGGCCATTGCGTGGGCAATTGGCGTACGCATATCAGGTTGACCCAGTTGCGCCAGTACCGAACCATCACTGTATTCGACCATCGAGTGCACAACACTCTGTGGATGTATCACGATCTGGACAAACTCCGGGGAGGTATTGAATAACCAGCAGGCCTCAATCAACTCAAGCCCCTTGTTCATCATAGTTGCCGAGTCGACCGAGATTTTACGTCCCATATCCCAGTTAGGATGGGCAACTGCCTGCTCAGGGGTTACGGATGCAAGCTGGGCAAGTGGTGTCTGACGAAACGGGCCACCGGAACCGGTCAGAAGGATTCGTCGCACTCCCAGCTTCTGCATATCACCTGTCAGCTTGCCAGGCAGGCATTGAAATATCGCATTATGTTCACTGTCAATAGGTAACAGTTCCGCACCGTTTTGTGTAACCGCATCCATAAACAGTTTGCCGGACATAACAAGTGCTTCCTTGTTTGCCAGAAGGACCCGTTTTCCGGCTCGTGCCGCTGCCAGTGTAGGCTGCAAACCGGCCGCCCCGACAATCGCGGCCATGACATAATCCGTATCACTATGTGAGGCGACTTCGATCAGACCATCAACCCCGGACAATACCTGGGTCGACAACCCGCTTTGTTGCAGTTTCTTTGACAACGATTCCGCCGCCTGCGGGTCGAACATCACCGCATACCGGGGCCTGTATTCCGCACATTGCTGGTACAGCCGTTCTACCTGGCTGTTAGCCGTTAATGCAAACACCGTAAAACGATCCGGGTGCCGACTAATGACATCCAGTGTACTTAACCCGATAGAACCGGTTGCACCTAGCAGGGTCACCTGTTTCATGTGCCCAGGCCCGCAAGATAGAGTCCAGCAGCAAATACTGGTGCCGCCGCCGTCAGGCTATCAAGACGATCCAACAGGCCTCCATGTCCCGGCAGAATATGCCCGGTATCTTTGATGCCCGCCTGACGCTTGAACAGACTGACGATCAGATCTCCGGTCACCGATAACAGAACAACGACCAGACTGATTAACAGGAACCAGGCATAGGCCGGCATGGCCAGCTTGAACCACCAGCCGGCGAGTAATGCCAACAGCAGACAGCCGAGCAGACCACCGGCGACGCCTTCCAGACTCTTACCCGGGCTGACGTTATACAATAACTTATGTTTACCAAAAGCCCGCCCGGTAAAATAGGCACCAGTGTCCGCGGCCCAGATGATCAACAATAAATACATAACCCATTGTGGACCGAAGGGCTCCCGATGTCGCAGGACAAGCAATGAGATAAACGGGCCCACAATAATCAAAGCGCCGGCCAGCAATTTGAAAATACTGAATCCCGAACGCTTGACTTCATTTCGGCGGTAATAGAACAGACCAATCATTGCCAGCAACCAGATGCCGGCAATGGTCAGAAACAGAATATCGATAACATGAGGATTGGAGTTGAAGATGTAACCGGCCGCGCCCATTAAAACAAAAACAGCAACAGTATAAAAGACACGCGCAGACGGTTGAACCAGACCAGCCATACGACTCCACTCCCAGGCCGTCAGGCTGAAAACTACCAGTAGCAAAACAATGAAACCGTTTTCAGGCAGTGAAAAAATTGCCCAGATCGTCAACGGCGCAAGAACCAGCGCTGTTAATACACGCTGTTTAAGCATGTTTGAGCTGCTCCACCTGTTCGCCGGTACGACCGAAACGGCGTTGGCGACCGGCAAACGAGACCAGTGCTTTTTCCAGTTCCTTTCGATCGAAGTCCGGCCACAGAACATCGGTGAAATACAGTTCGGTATAGGCCAGTTGCCAGATAAGAAAATTGCTTATGCGTTTCTCGCCGCCGGTGCGGATAAACAGGTCGGGTTCAGGAATATCACGCATACTGAGATGAGAAGCGATAGTTTCGTCAGTGATCTGTTCCGGCGTAAGCTCGCCGTCCCGTACCTTGCCCGCCACCTGTTGTACGGCCTGGGTAATATCCCATTTCCCACCGTAGTTGGCAGCAATATTCAATATCAGTTTTTGATTATCGGAAGTAAGCGCTTCTGCTTCTTCTATGCGTTTCTGGATCTTGGCAGGAAAGGCACTGGTATCGCCGATAATCCGTAACTGCGCTTCACTCTTGTGTAATTTTTTGACTTCGTACTCCAGTGCTGTGAGAAACAGGTCCATTAATAAACCGACTTCTTTCTGGGGACGACGCCAGTTTTCACTGGAGAAGGCAAATAATGTAAGAACCTGAATTCCCTTTTCACCGCAGGCCTTGACGATATCGCGGACTGCTTCAACACCGGCTTTGTGGCCGGCAAAGCGCGGGAGATGTCGTTGTTGCGCCCAGCGCCCATTTCCATCCATGATAATGGCAACATGACGAGGAAGGCTCACATGCCTGTCACGTTCCTCATTGCTGATATCCGGGGCTGCATTGCTCATAGAAATAGTATTACTCCACTCATCCTCATGTATCAGGATTGAGTCAGATTTCCATCAGGTCCTTTTCCTTAATATCGAGAGCTTCGTCGACCCTGGCGATATACTTGTCCGTAAGCTTCTGTATATCTTCCTCAGCTTTGTGCTCCTCATCCTCGGTGATTTCCTTTTCTTTTAACAGGCTCTTGAAATCACTGATTGCATCACGACGAATGTTACGAATTGCAACCCGGGCATTCTCCCCTTCCTGGCGTACCAGCTTAATCATGTCTTTGCGGCGCTCCTCGGTCAGAGCCGGCAATGGTACCCGGATATTTTCGCCGGACGTGGCCGGGTTCAGACCGAGATCGGATTCAAGTATTGCTTTCTCGACTTTTTGCACCATGGGTTTTTCCCAGGGTTGTACCGTCAGGGTTCGGGCATCGGATACAGAGATATTGGCAACCTGGTTGAGGGGAACCTGAGAACCGTAATACTCAACCATGATGTGATCCAACAAACTGGTGTGAGCCCTGCCGGTACGCAATTTGGTCAGTTCGGACTTCAAGGAATCGACGCTCTTACCCATGCGGGTCTCTGCATCTTTTTTAATATCATCAATCATGCATGTAGCTCCCTATTCCACCAGTGTGCCTTCATCTTCACCCATTACCAGGCGCATCAACGCGCCCTGTTTGGTCATATTGAATACGCGAATCGGGATATGATTGTCCCGGCACAATACAATCGCTGTGGTATCCATCACAGCCAGCTTCTGTTCGATCACCTGGTCATAACCCAGCTTCTCATATCGCTTGGCTGACTTGTCCTTGACTGGATCAGCGGAATATACCCCGTCTACCTTGGTACCCTTTACAACAACATCGGCACCTATTTCGATACCTCGCAAACTGGCCGCCGTGTCGGTAGTAAAGAAGGGGTTACCGGTTCCCGCGGCAAATACCACGATGCGATTCTTTTCGAGGTGACGAATCGCTCGCAATCGAATGTAATCTTCACATACCGTGTGAATCGGCAATGCCGACATGACCCGCACTTTTAACTCCTGTCGTTGCATTGCGTCCTGCAGTGCGAGCGCATTGATGACCGTGGCCAACATTCCCATATGATCGGCAGTGACCCGATCCATACCCTCGGATGCCAGGTTAACGCCACGGAAGATATTGCCTCCGCCGATAACCATGGCCACTTCGATCCCGGCCTGGTTGAGTTCTTTGACATCGGCGGCAATCGAATTGATCACCGCCGGGTCAATGCCGTACTCATGTGAGCCCATCAGGGCTTCACCACTCAGCTTGAGCAGTATGCGTTTATATATAGGTGTCTTGGCCATATTTATCGTTGTTATATTTGAGGTTTATCAGCTCTTTGCCTGGGCCATAACCTCCTCGGCAAAGTTCTCCTGTTTCTTCTCAATACCCTCACCGACTTCATAACGAACAAATCGGTGTACTGTGGCGCCTGCCGACTTGAGCAGTTTCTCAACAGTCTGGTCCGGATCCTTGACAAACGGCTGACCCAGCAGGGTAACTTCCTTGAGGAATTTCTTGATTCGGCCATCGACCATTTTCTCAATGATATCGGCCGGCTTGCCGCTTTCGGCGGCCTGCGCAGAAAAAATTTCCTTTTCCTTTGCGATAACATCAGCCGGTACGTGTTCCTCGGAGACACAGACCGGGCGACTGGCCGCGATATGCATCGCAATGTCTTTACCCAGCTGCTCATCACCACCTTCCAAATCTACGACCACGCCAATACGGCTGCCGTGCATGTAATGACTCAGCTCACCTTTCGCTTCAATCACCTCAAAGCGACGCACGGACATGTTTTCGCCAATCTTGGCAATCAAAGCCTTGCGGGTCTCTTCGATACTGGTACTGTCACTGTCACTGATCGGCATGGCCATCAATGCCTCAAGATCAGCCGGCTTGTCGCTCAACACGCGGTTGGCAACGTTGTCGACCAGGTTCTGAAAGTCCTCACCCTTGGTCACGAAGTCGGTTTCACAGTTGACTTCAACAATTGCGCTAGTCTTTTTGTCGGAGCTAACCTTGATGGAGACCAGACCTTCGGCGGCGGTTCGACCGGCTTTCTTGTCGGCCTTGGCCATACCTGACTTACGCATCTGTTCAATCGCGGCATCGATGTCACCATCGGTTTCCACCAGTGCTTTTTTGCATTCCATCATACCTGCGCCGGTACGTTCGCGCAGTTCTTTGACCATTGCTGCTGAAATTGCCATGGATCTTGCCCTCTAATCTGTTCTTGAATCGATCACGTCAAATCGGTTTTTAAATCCGAAAAAGGGGGCGTTGCCCCCTTTTTCGTATTGCTTTTTGGTTCGGCGATAATCCCTTCCTTACTCAGAATCCGCCCCGGCCGAAGAAGCTTCCGCTGTTTCCGCCTTGTCCTTGCTGGATGCGGCAGTTTTCTTTTTCGCGACTTTCTTCTTGGCTACCTTTTTCTTGGCTACCTTTTTCTTGGCAACGGTTTTCTTCTTGGCTGTCTTCTTCTTGCTGGCGGGACTAACTTCACCCTCATCGTCCAGCTCGACAAAATCGTCCGCGGCACCTTCACCGATATGCGCGGTCGAAGCCTTGCCCTCGAGGACAGCTGCAGATACGCCCTGGGCATACAGGGTGATCGCGCGAATCGCATCGTCATTACCCGGGATGATGTAATCAACATTATCCGGGCTGTTATTGGTGTCTACCACGCCAATGACCGGAATACCGAGTTTCACCGCTTCGGCTACGGCGATTTTCTCATGACCCACATCGATAACGAACATGGCATCCGGCAGGCCGTTCATGTTCTTGATACCACCCAGGCTGCGTTCCAGTTTTTCCTGTTCACGGCTCAGGTCCAGCACTTCACGCTTGCTCAAACCTTCGGTGGCACCGCTTTCCATCATCGACTCCAGCTCCTTGAGGCGCTTGATCGACTGTTTGACGGTCTTGTAGTTGGTGAGCATACCACCGAGCCAGCGGTGGTTTACATAAGGCATCCCGCAGCGCTCGGCTTCTTCCCGGACCAGTTTCTGAGCAGCACGCTTGGTGCCGACGAACAGAACACTCCCCTTGTTTGAAGCCAGCGAGCTGATGAAGTTCATCGCATCGGTGTAAAGCGGAAGGGATTTTTCCAGATTAATAATGTGGATTTTATTTCGGTCCCCAAAGATGAAGGGGGCCATTTTCGGGTTCCAGAACCGGGTCTGATGACCAAAATGGACGCCAGCCTCAAGCATCTGGCGCATCGTAACGTCAGCCATTATAGTGTCTCCTGTATCGGGTTAGGCCTCCATACACCCCATCTGCCAACCCACCTTGGCGGGCACCCGGACAGATGTGACGGTGTATGTGTGTCAATTTTGACCGGGGCAAGCCGCCGGCCGTTGGATTTGCTAAACAAGCGCGCGATTTATACCATAAACCGCTGGTAACGACAACGAAACCGCCCGGTTTATGCGGATTTTGCCCGCCCCAGGACCCGAACCGGGTACCATTCACGGATTTTTGCGACAGGAGCACCCCACGCCTGTAGCGTGGAGTATTTGTAATGAGCGTCAGTATCAAAACCCCCGAGCAGATCGAAAAAATGCGGGTCGCCGGCCGCCTTGCCGCGGAAGTACTGGAGATGATCGAGCCGCATGTGCAGGCCGGCATCACCACCGCCGAACTGGACCGGATCTGTCATGACTATATCGTCAACGAACAGCAGGCGGTGCCTGCCCCGCTCAATTATCACGGCTTTCCCAAGTCGGTCTGTACCTCGATCAATCACGTGGTCTGTCACGGGATTCCAAACGAAAAACGACTGAAAAAGGGCGATGTGATCAATATCGACGTTACCGTGATCAAGGATGGTTTCCATGGTGACACCAGCAAGATGTTCTTCGTTGACGAACCGTCCATCCAGGCACGGCGCCTGGCCAAAACCGCCTATGACTGCCTGAAAATCGGTATCGACCTGGTCGAGCCGGGTCGCCCACTACGTGAGATCGGACGTGCCATCCAGCAACATGCCGAACAGTATAATTACAGCGTGGTAAGGGAATATTGCGGTCACGGCATCGGCGAAAACTTTCATGAAGAACCTCAGGTGTTGCATTACGACGATCCTCGCACCAGCCTGGTTCTGGAGCCAGGTATGACTTTCACCATCGAACCGATGATCAATGCCGGCAAACGTCAGACCAAGCTGCTTAAAGATGGCTGGACGGTAGTCACCAAGGATCACTCACTCTCCGCCCAGTGGGAACACACCATACTGGTCACCGATGACGGTCATGAAGTTCTGACCCGCCGCCAGGAAGAAGAATTCTGATTATGGAAGTCCGCCTGGTCCCGGTCGATGCGGGCCTGTTCAATGCCGAGGAATTCGACGCGACGTTACAGAAAGGTAACGCGCCGTTGCCGTTGTTTCGCGACACGCTCAAGGCCGCCAACGAGGAACTCGCACGTCGCTTTTATGCCGGCAGAACCGCCACAGAATTGGTTCCCTCGCGTGCCGGCCTGATCGATGCCCTGTTGTTACGCGCCTGGAAACTGTACTTCGACCCCGACGACAAGGGCATCGCACTGCTCGCCGTGGGTGGTTACGGGCGCGGTGAATTGCATCCTGCATCCGATGTGGATCTTATGATCCTGCTCAAAGGTAAGGACAAACCTTACAAATCCGCCATTGAGAATTTCCTGATGTTCCTCTGGGATATTGGCCTGGAAGTCGGCCAGAGTGTCCGCAACCTCAAAGAGTGTCGACAGGAAGCCCAGCGCGATATC
>JASFNY010000008.1:0-15621 GCA_050116795.1 Thiohalophilus sp. | reverse complement strand
CCCGATTGGTGAGAATATGCCGCCGGTACTGGCGTCGGCACATAGCGTATCCAGTCTCTTGAGTGGTGATCTGTACGAGGTGCCTGACTGGGTGAACCTGGCACAGTGGCTGCTGATTGTGATCGTTGGCCTGTACCTGATGTTTGTCTTGCCAAGGTTTCGTATCGGGACTGGTTTGGCATTGACGGCACTGGTATTGATCGGACTACTTAATGCTCATTTTATTGCCATGATGGCCAAGTCAATGTGGCTGCCCCTGATGACGCCGATAGCAGTGTTGATAATCGGGCACATGGTGCTCGCGGGTAAACGTTTCTTGCAGGAGCAGCTGCTACATGTCCATCAGGAATTGTCTGCCGCCAATCAGGCCCTGGGGCAGCAATACCATACCCAGGGACAACTTGATCAAGCATTCGAGAAATACCGTAAATGTCAGGTGGATGCATCACTGTTAAATCAGCTATACAACCTTGGACTGGATTACGAACGCAAGCGCCAGTACAACAAGGCAGTAGCTGTATTTAAATATGTCGTTGCCCATGATCCTGGGTTCAGTGACGTTCAGGAACGTCTGCAGCATAATCGCGAGGTTTCTGAACAGTTTGTTCTAGGCAACAACAAATCCTCTACTCCGTCGGATGGTACGCTCATCATCAGTAATTCGGGTGTGCAAAAACCGATGATTGGTCGTTACGTCATCGACAGCGAACTGGGACGCGGTGCCATGGGTATGGTCTACCTGGGACACGATCCGAAAATTGGTCGTAGCGTTGCCATCAAGACCATGAGTCTTTCACAGGAGTTTGAAGGCGACAAACTGGCTGATGTCAAAGAGCGCTTTTTCCGGGAGGCGGAAACTGCCGGCCGGCTGCACCATCCAAATATTGTGACGATATTTGATGTTGGCGAAGATCAAGATTTGTCCTACATTGCTATGGATTACCTCAAGGGCGAGAATCTGATGGCCTATGCCAAGTCTGAAAGCCTGTTGCCGGCCCAGGAAACTTTTGACGTGATTGTGCAGGCGGCTGAGGCCCTGGATTACGCACATAACGAAAAGGTCGTGCATAGGGATATCAAGCCCGCGAACATGATCTATGACCGCGATAATGGTATCGTCAAGGTCACTGATTTTGGTGTGGCTTGCCTGACGGATACCAGCAAGACCAAAACCGGCACCATACTTGGCAGTCCGTCTTACATGTCGCCCGAACAGCTGGCCGGCGCAAAAGTGGATGGACGCTCCGATCTGTTTTCACTTGGTGTTACGCTCTACCAGATGTTGACCGGTGAATTACCATTTATCGCAGATTCACTGGCCAGCCTGATGTACAAGATTGCCAATGAGAAACACCCGGATATCCGGATGTTCAGGCCCGACTTACCCTCATGCGTCAGCCAGGTAATTAACAAGGCATTGCATAAGGAGCTGGATCGTCGTTTTCAAAGTGGCTCTCAAATGGCCAAGGCCCTTATCCGTTGTCGGGAAAGGTTAAGCAAAAAGCATTAGCGTGCAGGACAGAATATGTTGGGCGATTCGGCAAAACTGATTATTTATGGTATCTCGGATGTCGGGCAGATGCGCGAGCATAATGAGGACCATATTGCCTGGGACCAGGACCTGGGTCTTGTGATTGTGGCCGATGGTATGGGCGGTCACAATGCCGGTGAAGTTGCCAGCGAGATCGCGGTCAAAAGTATTCAGGAAGCATTGCGGGATGTGCTGGATCCGGAAATGCAGGAAAGTCACAGTATAGAATTGAGTGATGCTGTACGTGAGGCAATTACGTACGCGAATGACGAGATCAACCGTGAGGCCAGGGAGAACCTGGCCTATAATGGTATGGGTACCACGATTGTTCTGACCCTGTTCCACAAAGATCGGGTGATCAGCGCCCATGTTGGAGATTCCCGTACCTACAGGATACGAGACGATAAACTGGAACAGATCACAACCGATCACTCCTTGGTACAGGAGATGCTGGACAATGGTTATCTCAGCCAGGAAGAGGCCCAGATGTCGGCCAGCCGCAATCTGATTACCCGGGCACTGGGCATCGCCGATACCGTTGAAGTGGATGTACATGAACAGAAAATCGAGTGTGACGATGTCTATCTTATGTGTACTGATGGCCTGACGGATCTGGTGACTGACGAAGAGATAATGAATCTGTTACGGGACTACCGTTCCGAGACGGACGGATGTAATCTGGAAGGAGCGGCCAAGGCGCTGGTAGCGCTTGCAAATGACAAAGGCGGCAAGGACAATATTTCCGTAGTAATGGTCTGTTTGCAGCAGGCTTTTTCTGATTCAAGCGGCATAGAAGACGATCAATCCTGAGCAGAGAGCTTTGGCAAATATGGCAAGAATCATACTTACCCATAACGGCACTGTTATAAAAGAATATCCGCTCAACAAGGAGCGGCTGACGGTAGGTCGTAAACCCAATAACGATGTGCAGTTGGATGATCCCACGGTCAGCGGTACGCATGCCGCTTTCCTGATGTTGCAACATGCCTATATCGAGGATCTCAACAGTACTAACGGCGTACTTCTCAACGGCAAAAAGGTCAGTAAACGCCAGTTGAATCACGGCGACGTGGTTCGCATCGGGCGACACGAATTCAAATACGTGGATGACAATGCCGAAGATTTCGAAAGTACTGTTATTATCTCGACAGACGGTGCTTCCGGTGGGCGTTTCTCTCCGGAACCGTCGGCGCCGCCAAAAAGTTATGTCGTCAAGGTCATGTCCGGTTCCAAGGTTGGTCAGAGTCTGGCACTGAGCAAACCCTATACTACCCTGGGTACCCCCGGTTCCCAGATGGCTGTGATTGCCCGACGTGGCCAGAACTATTTTCTGATGCGCATGAGCGGAAGCGGTACTGCCAGTCAGCCGCCGTCTATCAATGGCCAACCCCTCAAAAGCGAGAGCCAGCAATTGAGTCCGGGTGATGTAATTGAAGTTTCCAATACCCAGATGCGCTTCGAAGAAGCCTGAAGCACTGTAGTCTGTTATGCCGGCAAAATTATTACTCAAACACGAAGGGCTGACACTCAGCAGCTATGAATTTGATAAGAAAGAGCTGCATATCGGTCGCCAGTCAGAAAATGACATCCAGCTCGATGATCCAGCTGTCAGCGGGCGTCATGCACGACTCATTTTGAAACCCAATGACTACCTGGAAAACTACTACGACGTCTACCTGGAAGATCTCGGCAGTACCAATGGTACTATCGTGAATGACAGCAAGGTTATCCGCCAGTTGCTCAAGCACGGGGATGTGATTCGTATCGGTAGTCACGAATTCACCTTTGATGGCGGTGGTGAAGAACACTACGAACAAACCGCCATTTATTTGCCTGATTCCTGATTCACGGCGCTTCGCGTCAGCACCTATCGCTCGAAACCAGACCTGATTCCGGCGTTGCTCGGTGGTAGAATTGCGTGCGCTGAAATTAGCCATTTGAAATCAATCGAGAGGTAGTCATGGCCGGACACAGTAAATGGGCCAATATTCGACATCGCAAAGCGGCCCAGGACGCCCGCCGCGGCAAACTGTTTACCAAACTAATACGTGAGATCACCGTTTCGGCGCGTGCCGGTGGGGGTGATCCGGAAACCAACCCGAGACTGCGAGCCGCGATCGACAAGGCCCTGTCAGCGAACATGACCAAGGACACCATCGAGCGGGCTATCAAGCGGGGCAGTGGTGACCAGGACGGTGATAATTTCGAGGAAGTCCGTTACGAAGGTTACGGGCCGGGCGGGGTGGCTATCATGGCCGACTGCCTGACCGACAACCGCAATCGCACGGTCTCCGAAGTCCGCCATGCCTTTACCAAGAATGGCGGGAATCTGGGTACCGATGGTTCCGTAGCCTACCTGTTCTCGAAGCTGGGCAGCCTGAGTTTCCCCGAAGGTAGCGACGAGGAGCGGATCATGGAGGTTGCGCTGGAGGCCGGTGCGGAGGACGTGGTGACCAACGACGATGGCAGTTTTGAGGTAATTACCGCTCCGGAGAACTTCCTGGATGTGAAAAGCGCCATGCGCGACGCGGGGCTGGAACCGGAAATGGACGAGGTGACCATGCGCGCCGCGACCAGTATCGATTTGCCACTGGGCGAGGCCGAACAGGTGATGAAACTCATCGACATGCTCGAAGATCTCGACGACGTGCAAAATGTCTATACCAATGCCGATTTCTCTGACGAGGTACTCGAACAGCTGGGCCAGTAGGGCGACGTGCTGTTAGCTTTTTTATTTTGGAATAGCGGTCAGTCATTCTTCCGTTTTATATTGCGTCGGTATCCTGTATCTTTTTTCTATGACACGCATCCTGGGGATTGATCCCGGTTCTCGACTGACCGGTTTTGGCATTATCGAGATGCAGGGATCGCGCGCCCTGTGGATCAGCAGCGGCTGTATTCGTACCGCCGACGGCAGTCTGGACAGCCGCCTGAAGACCATCTGCCAGGGTCTGGAAGATCTGCTGGAGGAACATCGCCCCGACGAAGTTGCGGTCGAGCAGGTCTTCATGCATCGTAATCCCGATTCCGCGCTCAAGCTGGGTCAGGCGCGTGGGGCGGCCATCAGTACCGTGGCGCTGCGTTCCCTGCCGCTCAGCGAGTACAGCCCACGGGAAATCAAGAAAGCCATCGTTGGCCGGGGTAATGCCGCCAAGGAACAGGTCCAGCATATGGTCCAGCACCTGCTGGGGTTGAACAAACTGCCCCAGGAGGACGCCGCCGATGCCCTCGCCGTGGCGCTCTGCCATGCCCACCTGCGTCAGAGCCTGGAGCACCTCAGTCCCCGCCTGCCAGCCGGAGTACGGCGCCTGCGCCGTCGCCGATGACCTGCCGGCCGTTCAATCCAGAAAACCGGATAAAAGTGGTACAGTTAGGGAAATTGCGGGGAGAGACAGCGTGATCGGTCGGATTCAGGGGGTTCTGGTCAGCAAACAACCACCTCAGCTGCTGGTGGATGTGCATGGCGTCGGCTATGAGCTGGAGGCGCCCATGTCGACCTTCTACCAGCTTCCGGAGGTGAACCAGCCGGTAACCCTGCATACCCACCTGGTAGTCCGTGAAGACGCCCAGCTTCTGTACGCTTTTGCTTCAGAGCAGGAGCGGCGCCTGTTCCGAAGCCTGATTCGAGTCAACGGGGTCGGCGCCAAGCTGGCCCTGGCCATTCTCTCCGGCATGAGCAGCGGCGAATTCGCCCGCTGTGTGCATGAAAATGATACCCGCAGCCTGGTCGCCTTACCGGGGGTCGGTAAAAAGACCGCCGAACGGCTGATCATGGAAATGCGCGACCGGCTGGCGGACTGGGAAGACGAAGAGCTTGCGCCGGCCGTGGGCGCTGTTCGGCAACCGCCGGCCGCCGGCTCACGGGAAGCGGATCGTGAGGCGGTCAGCGCCCTGATTGCGCTGGGATACAAGCCGCAGGAAGCCAGTCGCATGGTCCAGTCGGTGGACAGCGAAGGGCGAAACAGTGAAGATATTATTCGCGCCGCGCTTCGGGCAGCCGTTACCCAATGACAAATAAAACAATGACTTACCAAAAGCATGATTGAAAATGATCGCCTGATTGCCACTCATCAGCAGGGCGCGGAAGATGCCCTGGATCGCGCCATTAGACCGGCGCGGCTGGACGATTACGTGGGGCAGGCCACGGTCCGGGAGCAGATGAGCATCTTCATCGAGGCGGCCCGCAGTCGCGGCGAAGCGATGGACCACGTGCTGATTTTCGGACCGCCCGGGCTGGGCAAAACAACCCTTTCACATATCATCGCCAACGAGCTGGGTGTGAACATGAAGCACTCGGCCGGCCCGGTGCTGGAGCGTCCGGGTGACCTTGCCGCCCTGCTGACCAACCTGGAACCCCATGACGTCCTGTTCCTGGACGAGATACACCGACTTAGCCCGGTGGTAGAGGAGATTCTCTATCCGGCGATGGAAGATTTTCAGATCGATATCATGATCGGCGAGGGTCCGGCGGCCCGTTCAATCAAGCTGGATTTGCCGCCTTTTACCCTGGTAGGGGCCACCACGCGTGCCGGTCTGCTGACTTCGCCGTTGCGTGATCGCTTCGGAATCGTGCAGCGACTGGAATTCTATTCACCGGAAGAGCTTATGAAGATCGTAAAACGTTCGGCGCAGATTCTGGACGTAGAGATCGATCCTGAAGGGGCGCTGGAAATTGCACAACGTTCCCGCGGAACCCCGCGTATCACCAACCGCCTGCTGCGTCGGGTGCGGGATTATGCCCAGGTCAAGGCCGACGGACACATCACCTCTGCGATCGCGCATGAAGCGCTGGATATGCTGGACGTGGACAACCACGGATTTGACATGATGGACCGTAAACTGTTGCTGACCATTATCGAAAAATTCAGTGGCGGCCCCGTGGGTATCGACAATCTGGCGGCCGCAATTGGCGAGGAGCGGGGCACTATCGAAGATGTGCTGGAACCGTATCTTATTCAACAGGGTTTCATGATGCGTACGCCCCGCGGACGTATGGTCACACGGCATGCCTATTTGCATTTCGGGCTACCGGCACCGAATGTCGAATCCGCTGCAGGGGCACTCGATTTGTTCGATGAACAGGGCGAGACATCCTGAATATTGAACAGGACATAAAGATTCAGGCAGCGCCGTAACCGGCGCTTTTTAACGACACATCACAATGCTGTTAGCAATTGAGTCTAGCAATCGAGTCGGGGCAATTAAAGCGTGAACGAGTTCCTATGGCCCGTCCGGGTTTATTACGAAGATACTGATTCCGGTGGTGTCGTCTATTACGCCAATTACCTCAAGTTCATGGAACGTGCCCGTACTGAATGGTTGCGCCATCTCGGATTTGAACAGGATGAACTCATTGCACAACATAATGTCCTATTTGCAGTACGTCATGTTGAATTGGATTACCGTCAGCCTGCCAGGTTCAATCAGCAACTGGTTGTCAGCGTCAGGGTGGCGGAGATCGGCAAGGCCAGTTTGACCTTCGAACAACAGGTGAGAAGAGAGAGTGACGACAGTGTGCTCTGTCATGGGCGGGTGAAAATCGCGAGTCTGGATGCCAGTCGTTTCAAACCGTGCAGCATTCCGTCTGCTTTACAAGAAAAAATTTAGACGCAGGAGGATATCAGTTTGTCTGAGATGTCGATCACTCACCTGGTTCTAGAGGCCAGTTTCGTTGTCCAGCTGGTGATGTTATTGCTGCTGACCGTCTCGATACTGTCCTGGACCCTGATTTTTATCAAATACTCGACCATCAAACGTGCCGGAGCGGCTGCCGATCAGTTTGAACGACGTTTCTGGTCAGGTGTGGATCTGAGCGAACTCTACAAACGACTCTCCAGCCGTCGGTCAGAGTTGGCAGGCATGGAAATGATCTTCGAGTCGGGTTTTCGTGAATATGCCAACCTGCGCAAGAGTCCCGGTGTCGAACCCAAGGGAGTTATCGAAGGTGCTCAGCGAGCCATGCGTGTGGCGCTCAATCGTGAAATCGATCGTCTGGAAAATCACCTTTCATTTTTAGCAACCGTTGGTTCTACCAGTCCCTATGTGGGCCTGTTCGGTACAGTCTGGGGCATCATGAATTCCTTCATAGGTCTGGGTGCAGTCAAGCAGGCAACGATCGCAACAGTGGCTCCGGGTATTGCAGAAGCATTGATTGCCACTGCCATGGGACTGTTTGCTGCTATTCCGGCCGTGATTGCCTATAACCGCTACTCTAATGACGTAGAACGCCTGATCAGCCGGTACGATATTTTTGCCGAGGAATTTTCCAGTATCTTGCAACGCCAGTCTCATGCCAGTAAGGCGACGGGTTAATCATGAACGTGACCAGCTGCCGCATCAAACGCAAGCGTATGTCCGAAATCAATGTGGTGCCGTATATCGACGTCATGCTGGTGTTGTTGATTATTTTTATGGTCACAGCGCCGCTGTTGACGCAGGGCGTGGAAGTCACCTTACCCGAAGCCGCATCCAAAACGCTGGATGACAATGCTGAAGAACCCGTGGTTGTGTCGGTAAATCGTGAAGGGCACTACTTTGTGAACCGTGGCGATAATACTGATAAACCGATGACGGGTGATGACCTGGTCAAACGGGTCAAGATTATATTGGCCCAACGCCAGGACAAGACGGTGTATATCAAGGGTGACCGGGATGCCAGTTACGGACAGGTCGTGACAGTCATGGCGCTGTTGCAGGAATCGGGCGTCACCGAACTGGGGCTGGTGACAAGATCGCCAGATGATAACGACGGCTGAACATGTGGCAAGTCATCAAAACTCATCCGCTGGCTGCCGGCGCCGCTGTACTGGTGCACGTCGTGATCCTTCTCATCGTGGCTATCAATATCGACTGGTTGAAGGATAAGCCGGTTTCCGGGCAGCAAAAGGAAATCGAGGTCATCGAAGCCAAGGCGATTACGGAGCAAGAATTAGAAGCACGTGAAAAACAGAAGCGCGAGGCGGAACGTCAAAAACGTGAAGCCGAGCTGGCCCGTGAAAGAGAGCGTAAACGACAGGCGGAATTAAAAAAGCAGGCTGAGGAAAAAAAGCGTCAGGAAGCGCTGCAGAAGAAACGCGAAGCCGAGGCAAAACGTCAGGCCGAGTTGAAAAAACAGCGCGAGGCAGAGGCAGCAAAACGTCGCGAGGAAGAGGCCCGCAAACAGAAAGAACTCGAAGCACAGCGCCAGCGTGAGGAGGAATTACGCAAACAACGAGAGGCGGAGCAACGGCGCGAGCAGGAACGGGCCGAACAGGAACTCCAGGCCAAGTTGAAGGCCGAGGCCGAGGCACAGGCCCGGAGGGAGTGGCTGGATCGCAATGCTGAAACTATTAATCAGTATAAGGACCGGATCAAGGAACAGATTACAAGACAGTGGCGTATTCCACTTACGTCACCGGCTGGAATACGCTGCGAAATTATGGTGAGATTATTACCGGGCGGTGAAGTGGCCAATGTCCAGATCGTTAAGGGCAGCGGCGATCCGGCATTTGATCAATCAGTCGTCGATGCGGTCAACAACGCCTCTCCTTTACCGGTTCCGAGCGTAGAGACACCATTGTTCAATGAATTTCGGGAAGTGAACTTTATATTCGATCCGAAGGATAAACGCCTGTAATGAAACCAAAACGCCTTTTCTTGCTATTTGTTCTATGGCTGCTGGTCAGCTTGCCCGCGCGTGCGGTGCTGACTATCGAGATAACGCAGGGAGCGAGTGATGCCACACCCATTGCTGTGGTACCTTTTGCCTGGAAGGTCCCTGAGAAGGTGCCTGAACAGGTTGCGGAGATTGTATCCTCAGACTTGCATCGCAGTGGTGTTTTCCGTCCGCTTGACAGTAAGGACCTGATCGCCAACCCGCACAACGTTTCCCAGGTCGATTACGCTGACTGGCGGGCGTTGAATATTAATCATCTGGTGATTGGCAGAGTCATGCCTGCCGAAGGTGATGCGTACAAGGTGCAGTTCCAGTTGCTCGATGTCAATCAGCGACGTCAGCTTGCCGGTTACAGTATTCGTACTGACAAGAATGGCTTGCGGCGTACCGCACACCAGATCAGCGATATTATTTATGAAAAAATCACCGGCAAGCGTGGGGCCTTCGATACGTTTATTTCCTATATAACAGTTACCGGAGATCGTACCAAGAAACCAAATTATCAATTGGCTATTGCCGATTCAGACGGCCACAACGAACAGATTATTTATAAATCAAACCAACCGATACTGTCACCGAGTTGGTCACCTGATGGTAAACATATCGTGTTTGTTTCATTTGCGCGTGGTCGTTCTGAAATCTACATACAGAATATTCTTACCGGTGATAACCGTCGGGTTGCGTCTTTCAAGGGGCTAAACAGTTCGCCGGCCTGGTCACCTGACGGTAAACACCTGGCGATGACGTTGTCCCGAGATGGAAATCCGGAAATCTACGTCATGAATCTGGTCAATCAGCAACTGCAACGCGTCACGCGCAACTATGCTATTGATACGGAACCGGCCTGGCTGCCTGACGGTCGTGGTCTGGTGTTCACTTCGGATCGCGGTGGCTCACCCCAGATCTACCGGATTGATCTTGCCAGCAACATGCAGCCCCGGGGGCGTCCGTCACGGGTTACCTACGAGGGAAATTACAATGCTCGCGCCAGTGTTTCCCCGGATGGCAGTCAGATTGCCATGGTCCATCGCGAGCAGGGCCAGTTTCGTATCGCGGTACTGGACCGGAAGAGCGGGCTGCTCCGGGTGCTGACCAAATCCCGGCTGGACGAGTCGCCCAGCTTTGCCCCAAATGGTAGTATGATTATTTACGCGACCGAGGAGAATCATCGTGGGGTGCTCTCCGCGGTGTCGGTGGACGGACGCGCCCAGCAACGACTGCGACTGCAACAGGGAGACGTACGCGAGCCTGCCTGGTCACCGTTGCGGTCCGAACAATAAGGAATCCATCAGGAGACGCTTATGCGCCAGTATCTGACATATATCGTATTGACAGTATTGCTGTTAACTCTGGGTGGTTGTCGTTTTGGTCCGGTCAAGGATCGAGATACTACAGAGGGTGCCGATGGCCAGACAGGTACCACCCAGGATGGCGGTGAACGGGGAATATCCGGCAATCTGGGCAGTAGCGCCATTATGGAGGAGTTGAATGACCCGAACAGTCCTCTTTCCAAGCGTGTTCTCTATTTTGATTTTGACAGCAGCAATGTCACCGACGAACAACGCGAAATCATCGATGCGCATGCCGCGTTTTTGAGTAATAACCCGGACGTTAGCGTTGTGTTGGAAGGGCATGCGGACGAGCGTGGTACCCGGGAATATAATCTGGCGCTGGGCGAACGTCGCGCCAAGGCTGTCGAGCAGTTGTTGCTGGTACAGGGTGTATCACCGGACCAGATCCAGGTCATAAGCTTCGGGGAAGAACGCCCGGTAGCCCTGGAAAATAATGAATCTGCCTGGCGACTCAATCGGCGAGTCGAAATACTTTATTCCGGTTTCTGATATGCAGCGGACCGCTTTACAAATCCTGCTGTGTTTGCCTCTATTGATGCTGACTGTATCGTTATCGTCTGCCAAGGATGGTCAATCGGTCGAACAGCGCCTCGAAAAACTGGAGCGTTTGATGGAGGGCCAGGGACTGGCGGATATTCTGATGCGTCTGAATGCACTGGAAGAGGAAGTTCGCCAACTGCGTGGTCAGAATGAAGAACAGGCGCATACGATAGAACAACTTAAAAAACGCCAACGTGAGCTGTATATTGATCTCGATCGCCGGTTGTTACAACTTGAACGTGGTGAGAGTGGAGGTGTTAGCGGAGTTGCTCCCGCACCACTGAAAAGCCAGCCTTCTGACGTTAGCAAGCCCTCGACGAATAAGACCCCGCAGCCAGCGCAAACGAACATTCCCGCGACTGGAACACCGGTTGTATCACCGACAGCCAGAAAAAATGAACGGGAAGCTTATCAGGAAGCGTTCGATCTGCTGCGAGAGCTCGAATATGACAAGGCCATTGCGGCTTTCAGCAGTTTTTTACAGGACTATCCCGATGGCCGATATGCACATATTGCGCGCTACTGGCTGGGTGAAGCCAACTATGCACAACGTCATTTCAAAGAGGCGATCAGCAATTACCAGAGCCTGATCGAACATTATCCGAAAAGTCCGAAAGTTGCCGAGGCCATGCTCAAGATCGGCTACAGTCACTACAATCTGAACCAGGACAAGGCTGCACAGGAAGTTCTGGAAAAATTAATCGACAGGTATCCTGGCACGACAGAATCCAGTCAGGCACGCAACCTGTTACAGAAAATCCGGGCCAGACAGAGCGACGGATAAATGCCCGAAAATGCTGTCACTTCTGCCGGTGACCGTCTGCGCATCACCGAGATATTCTATTCCTTGCAAGGAGAGGCTCGCAGCGTCGGTCTGCCTACGGTGTTTATTCGCCTGACCGGTTGTCCGCTACGCTGTGGATACTGTGATACCAGTTATGCCTTCACTGGCGGGCAATGGTTGACCTTGCAGGAAATTATCGACGAGGTCTCTTGCTATCAGACACGGCACATCACAGTGACCGGTGGCGAACCCCTGGCACAGAAAAACTGTCCGCTGTTACTGAAACAGCTTTGTGACCTCGGTTACAGTGTCAGTCTCGAAACATCCGGAGCGCTGGATGTCTGCACGATTGATCCCAGGGTAATCAAGGTGATGGATTTGAAGACACCTTCCTCCGGCGAACAGGAAAAAAACCTCTACAGTAATCTCGATTGCCTGAATACTCAGGACCAGGTGAAATTTGTGATCGGCGATCGTGCCGATTATGACTGGGCCGTTGAGCAGCTGCGACAGTTTGGGTTGGCTGAGCGTTGTGAAATTCTGTTTTCCCCGGTATATGAAACATTGCCTCCGGAGCAATTGGCCAACTGGATATTACAGGACCAGTTACCGGTCCGGTTTCAACTGCAACTGCACAAATTGCTGTGGGGGGATAAACCGGGACATTGAGACGGTGAGTGTTTATCAGTGAATGAAAAAATAAAAAAAGCTGTTGTGCTGGTCTCCGGAGGTCTCGATTCGGCGACGACCCTGGCGATTGCCCGGGAACAGGGCTATGACTGTTATGCCATCAGTTTTGATTATGGCCAGCGGCATCGTTGCGAGCTGGAGTCGGCCAGCCAGGTGGCCCGATCTCTCGGGGCAGTGGAGCACAAGCTCATGCAGCTCAACATGGACGACGTGGGAGGCTCGGCACTGACCGATGAGTCTATCAGCGTACCTGATGGGGGACTGCAGGAAGGTATTCCGGTGACCTACGTACCGGCCCGTAACACGGTATTTCTCTCGCTGGCACTGGGTTGGGCAGAGGTTCTTGAGGCCGATGCGATTTTCATCGGGGTGAATGCAGTGGATTATTCCGGTTATCCTGACTGTCGACCCGAATACATCGAGGCCTTTCAGCGCATGGCAGACCTGGCCACGCGGCGCGGGGTCGAAGGCCAGTCGATTCAAATCAAAGCGCCGCTGATCCAGCTCAGCAAGGCTGAGATTATTCTACAGGGGCTGAAACTTGGCGTTGATTACGGGCTGACAGTCTCCTGCTACGCCCCGGATAACGCCTGCCGCGCCTGTGGCCGGTGTGATGCCTGTCGCCTGCGCCAGGCCGGGTTTGCTGCCGCGGCGGTACCCGATCCTACCCACTACCAGGTCTAATTCTTTTAAGATCATAGGCTTGCAGCCGGTGCATTCTGCACCTCATGTCCTATAACCTGCTCTGAAACTGGCCACTGCTCCTCGAAGCCCGTAAAATGCCGCCATTTGGTCGGACTTACATCGGAGGGGGTACCGACCGCCTGGACGCCTGGTGGACAGCGGGCGGAATTACAAATTGGGTAAATCGAGAGAGGTTGCATCATGACATTTGAAAGCTTTGCGGACGCGCAATGGACGATCCTGTGGCTGGGATTCGCCATTGCCTTCATAATGGGTGCGGTAGTCAATAAAACCAATTTCTGCACCATGGGCTCCGTGTCCGACATGGTAAACATGGGTGACACTGGTCGATTCCGTGCCTGGGTGCTGGCCTTCACCGTGGCGATGCTTGGTGTCGTCATTCTGGAAGCCAGCGGCCTGATCAGCGTCAGCCAGAGCATTCCGCCGTATCGCAACAGTAATTTCGCCTGGCTGGAATACGTCCTGGGTGGTGTTCTGTTCGGGATAGGGATGACCTATGGCAGCGGTTGCGGCAGCAAGACACTGGTTCGTATCGGCGGTGGCAATATCAAATCAATCATCGTCTTCGCCGTGATTGCAGTCTGTGCCTATTTTATGCTCAATCCGTTCCCGGGTACTGACCAGACTCTCTATTCCCTGGTTTTCTATCCTTGGACCAATCCGACCACCGTTTCGCTGGCCTCACAGCAGGACCTGGGGACTCTCCTCGGCCGGTTGTTCGGTACCGATGCTGCGAGCACTCGTACCGTGGTTGGCCTGTTACTGGTCGCTATACTGGCCTGGTTACTGTTCAAGTCAGCGGATTTTCGCAAGAGCTTTGATAACGTTCTGGGTGGTGTCGTGGTCGGCCTGGCTGTTCTGGCCGCCTGGTATATCACCGCCGCGGCAACCATCAATGCCGGTGGTGACACCTTCTCCTGGGCTTCCTATGCTGAGCCCAACAACTGGAGCTTCATGGAGTCGGGGCAGCCGCCGCGTTCCGTCGGGACACAGTCCTACACCTTCATTAATCCTGTGGGTCAGACCCTGGGTTATGCCGCTGAAGGGTTTGCCAGCCGTTATCTGACCTTTGGTGTGATGGCGGTATTTGGCGTGGTCCTGGGATCCCTGTTCTGGGCGATCATTTCCAGGGGCTTCCGCGTTGAGTGGTTCGTCAACTTGCGTGATTTCATCAACCACGTTATCGGCGGTGCACTGATGGGGATTGGTGGCGTGCTGGCGCTCGGTTGTACCGTGGGTCAGGGCATTACTGGCATCTCCACGCTGGCACTGGGTTCATTCCTTGCCTTCGGTGGCATCGTGCTGGGCAGCGCCATGACCATGAAGATCCAGTATTACAAAATGGTCTACGAGGATGAGGCCAGCTTTGGTAAGGCGTTTGTCACCGCTCTGGTGGACTTCAAACTGCTGCCGTCCGGTATGCGCAAACTGGAGGCCGTCTAGGCCGGGATAGACCGTCTCACCGGGGAAGGCGCAGGGTTGCCATTCCCGGTGAGTCCGGTAAAATGCGCGCTTTCCGTCTGCCCCTGTAGACGGGCATCGGGACGTTAGCTCAGTTGGTAGAGCATCCGGCTTTTAACCGGCTGGTCGAAGGTTCGAGTCCTTCACGTCCCACCACTACGCAGGGCCGCCATTCAAGGCGGCCCTTTTTAGTTTGTCTTCCCTATACCTTTTTCAGAATCACTATACGTGCTTGCCGCATATTCGGGCCTGCAGGCTCGCCCTTGTGGGCGGAGTCTCTTCTTCCCGAAAGAATGTTGTGCAAGTAACGTCCCTGTCTCCATGTCGTCTTCTCGACACCGGGAAGGGAATGGGAAAGGTAAAGACACAACAACAGGGCGGGGGCAATTTGGCACTCTCGCGATGATTGGTGGTGCCTGGTGAGGAGGGAAAAGCAGGAGGCGGAAAAAGAAAAAGCCCGGCTAAGCCGGGCTTTCTCTATGCGGTTTGAGACTTCCGCTTACTGACGTACAGACGGACCGTTCAGACGGATGCCGTTGCTCATGTAAGTATGGAAGTACTCCAGAGCAACGTATTCCGGATGCTGAGTACCGGTCTTGTAGTTGCCAGTCTTGTACTTGTCGAGCGGCAGGGCACGAACCTGCTTGTTACAACCGCTGTAACGGCGCTGGATGGTACCAAAGCCAGCTACATCACCACCTTTCTTGGCCCACTTGCGGCGCCATACCGGGAAGTGCGAGGTATGACCCAGAGCCGGGCTCAGCAGGTTACCACGGGCCATCATGCCAGAGTTGTAAACGTGGCAATCGGCACAGGCCATGTTCAGCTGACCGCGCTTGGCATAGAAGTGATGCTTGCCTTCTTCGTAGATGGCCAGGGCGCGCTTGTCATTAGGAATGACCAC